>NZ_CAUQCP010000004.1:0-62691 GCF_963516575.1 uncultured Streptococcus sp. | reverse complement strand
CCGTGTTACCGCCGTGAAAAGGCGGTGTCTTAACCCCTTGACCAACGGACCAGAGCTGTTATTTTCAACTCTTACTATTATACCCACTTTTCTAACTTTGTCAACTACTTTTTTTATCTTTTTTAATTAATTTTACAACAGCCTCAGTTCGAGCTGTATGTGGAAACATATCGACCGACTGAATATAACGGATATCGTAGACTTCTACTAACCTCACTAAATCACGAGCCAAGGTCGAAACATTACAAGAAATATAAACCATTTTTTCTGGTACATAAGTAAGAATAGTGTCTAATAACTTATCATCCAGACCTGTACGTGGTGGATCTACGATCAGAGCATCTGCTCGGTAGCCTTCCTTATACCAGCGAGGAATAATCTCTTCCGCTGTTCCTGCTTCGTAATGTGTATTGTCAAATCCCATTCTTTTAGCATTTCGCTTGGCATCTTCAATAGCTTCTGGAATAATATCCATACCTCTGAGTGTTTTTACTTTCTTTGCAAAGGCAAAACCAATTGTTCCAACTCCACAATATGCGTCAATCAAATGGTCTTCTTTACTAACATCCAGCGCTTTTACTGCCTCGCTATAAAGGACTTCTGTTTGTTCAGGATTTAGTTGATAGAAAGCTCGAGGAGATAGTGAAAATTCATAATCGAGTACACCTTCTTGAATACTCTCTTCTCCCCAGATAATCTCTGTCTTTTCACCATAAATTTCACTGGTTTTAGCTGTATTTGTATTCACAGCTACTGTCACAACTTCTGGAAAATCTTTAACTAAGTCTTTTACTAGTTGGGTTAAATTAAGCTGACGGTTTGTAACAATAATAATCTGAACCTGTCCAGTCTTTCTTGCTCGTCGGACCATTATCGTTCTAACACCTAGAACTTTTCTCTCATCCGTGATTGGAATCTGGTGATAAGTAAGTAATTCTGCTAGACGATTAGCAATCACTTGAGTTTCCTTATCTTGTACCAGGCAGTCTTTCAACTCTACCAAATAATGAGAGTTTTGTGCATATAAGCCCGCCTTGACCTGATTTTTAAATTTTCGAGTCTGAAATTGTAACTTAGCACGGTAGTACTTTGGTTCCTGCATTCCAATAGTTGGACGGATTTCATAGTTTTCATATCCTGCAGGAGCAAATTTTTTCAGCGCTTGATGAAGTAAGTCCGTCTTGAACTCTAGCTGCTTATCATAATGCAGGTGCATGATTTGGCAGCCTCCACACTCATTGTAAATAGTACATGCTGGCACAACACGGAATTTAGACTTCTTGTTGACCTTCAGTAATTTTGCCTCTACAAAGTTACGTTTAATAGAAGTAATCTGACAATAGATATCTTCTCCTTTGAGAGCACCAGGCACAAAGACTAATGTTTTTTGATAAAAGCCGATTCCCTCACCATTAATTCCCATGCGCTTGATTTTTAATGGTATTTTTTGTTTCACTTTCAGATTCATACCCCTATCTTATCACATTTTGAGTTATAATAGAACTATGAAAATCACAAAACTTGAAAAGAAAAAAAGACTCTATCTGATGGAGCTTGATAATGGCGACAAATGCTACATTACTGAAGATACTATTGTTCGTTTTATGTTATCGAGAGATAAGGTGATAAGCCAAGAAGAATTGAAAGAGATTCAGGACTTTGCCAAATTTTCTTACGGTAAGAATCTAGCCCTCTACCACCTATCCTTTAAAGCTCGCACTGAAAAAGAAGTCAGAGAATATCTGAAAAAATACGATATTGATGAAAACATCGTTTCTCAAGTCATTGCTAATCTTAAAGAGGATAAGTGGATTAATGATGCCCAGTACGCTTATGCTATCATCAATGCCAATCAACTTTCAGGAGACAAGGGACCTTATGTTCTGACTCAGAAACTAACACAAAAAGGAATTTCAAAATCTACTATAGAAGAGAACTTGAAAGAATTTGATTTTTCTGAAGTTGCTCAACGTGTAGCTAATAAACTATTGAAAAAATATGAGGGAAAGCTTCCATCTCGCGCCTTGCAAGATAAGATAATCCAAAATCTGACCAACAAGGGATTCTCTTACTCTGATGCTAAAAGTGCCTTTGACGAATTGGATAGTCAAGTTGATGGAGAAACGACTCAGGAACTCATCTTCAAGGAACTTGACAAGCAATATGCTAAGTATGCTCGCAAATATGAAGGATACGAACTTAAACAGCGTTTAACCCAAGTTTTAGCACGAAAGGGCTACGATTTTTCGGATATAGCAAGCGCTCTCAGAGAATATCTTTAATATTTTCATGTAAAATTCACAGATTTTAGGTAATTTTATGGTACAATAGTAAACGATAAACTTATAAATTGTAGAAAGTTGGTTAGTTATGAAACTTCCAAAAGAAGGCGACTTTATTACAATTCAAAGTTATAAGCATGATGGGAGTCTCCACCGAACTTGGCGGGACACCATGGTACTAAAAACAACAGAAAACGCCATTATTGGTGTCAACGATCATACACTGGTTACCGAAAGTGATGGTCGTCGTTGGGTCACTCGAGAACCGGCTATTGTTTACTTTCACAAGAAATATTGGTTTAATATCATTGCCATGATTCGTGATAACGGAATTTCCTACTATTGCAATATGGCTAGCCCCTACTATCTGGATGAAGAAGCACTGAAGTATATTGATTACGATTTGGATGTTAAAATTTTTACAGATGGAGAAAAACGTCTCTTGGACGTTGAGGAGTATGAGCGTCACAAACGCAAAATGAATTATTCTGATGACTTGGACTATATTTTAAAAGAACATGTCAAAATTCTTGTTGATTGGATTAACAATGGACGTGGTCCTTTCTCAGAAGCCTATGTAAACATTTGGTACAAGCGCTATGTAGAACTAAAGAATCGGTAAAGTTGTCAAAGGTCAGGAACAAAATCCTGACCTTGTTTTTTGGTAGTGTAAAATAAATTGTGTAAAAACAAAAAAGGAATAAATCCATTATAGCAGAGTTACAACACCTTACTAGAAAGAGATTTATGCAGAATTTGTAAAATATATAAAACAAATAGATATACTGTTATTTTTTAATGTCTCTGTTCCTTGTAAGTTTACAACAAACTTATATCGTTTAATACAAAAAATACGAAGATGATTAGTATCAAAAATACAGGTCAACTTCGTATCAAAAAAATTTTTTTGTATTTCCACATAGCATCAATCATTTAGCACAACATTTTAAAAACAATATCTCGACAGAGAAAATGGTGTTTAATCTACCAGCTCATTTAATCGTTTTTGAAAATATAAAGCAATATTTTTAGACTCAATAAACTCAAAATATTTAATAACATTTTGCATTTGCTTAATTCCAGATTCTTTAGATTCAGTCAGATATATTTTATATCCTTCTACAAATTTGAATGTAGATTTTTCAAAAACTTTTGTGTCATCTTTTAATAATTTTTTTAATTTCATTTCAAAGTAGTCTGCATATATTAGATGTGAATTTTCAAGGCAACAGAACCAAAAATTTAAACAAGCTGACACAACTAAATTTCTATTCTTACCGATTTTTTCGTAATAATGTGTACGCTCTAGTATTTCTTTTCCAACTCTGTAAATATAATCTATTTCAAAAAGATGATATAAATTACCAATCAGTGTTATCTCATAGGACTCCCATCGTTCCTTCTGGAATAAATAGTCATATACTAAATTTAGATCATCTCTACTAACTACATGATTACAATCTATCTGATTTAATAATCCCTGAACCATTATTGTATTTATTTTATAAGTTTTTTCCCCACTCTTCTCAAAAAGTTTTTGTTGCTCATTTTTTATTTCCTCCAATCCTTTAGTATTCAAACTATAAAAATTTGGAGATAAATTAACCAAAAAATCATCACGCTCCGATCTTTTATAATGTTCTAGATGATTACAAAAATTCTCTATCGAAACATTGATATTTGATAATAATTCAAAAAATGTTGAAAGAGAAATTTCATTTTCTCCCCTTTCAAATCTAGAAAGTTGAGATTTTGATATAGAATAAGCTGCAGCATACTCTAAAGAATATCCGTTTAATTTTCTAAAATATCGAAAAGCTTCTCCGTAATTTTTCACACTTTCATTCCCTTAACTTTCTTTTCGAGCGATAAACATACCATATTCTTTAGGAATGATTAACATACCATTATTAAACTCACTTTCCAATCTTTTACGTATTATTTCCTCTTCTAGTGAACCTATTTCTGAAATTCCTTTAAACGATTGGATGTATTTAACTAGGTCATCTATACTAGTTACCTGTAACTCATCATCATAGAGTAATGTATCGACAGAGTTAAAATACCTACTCAGGTACCTTTTACCATTTTGTAAAGTAAACCTTTTATTTTCTAAATCTTGATTAACCTCATCTTTAAATAAATTTGCCAAATAATTTACAACTCCATTTTCACCAAATGTAGCACAGTAAAAAACACCTCCTGTTTTTAAGACTCTATCGACCTCAGAAAGAGCTTTAGGAATATCATTTACATGATGTAGAAGCATATTAGCAATAACAATATCAAAAGTTTCATTCTCAAAAGAAATCTTTTGAATATCCATTATCTCATAGTTGACATTGTCTCTATTTCCAATAACTGACTTCGTTGATTTTACCATATCTTTAGAAAAATCTGTAACAATCAACTGTTTCATTTTATCTATAGAATCACTATTACTTTTCCACAGTTCTCCTGTACCACATCCCAATTCTAGAGCCTTTACTCCATCAGCGATTTGGTAGTTAGAAAATATCCAATTATTAAATCCCAATTTATTTTTTGAATACTTCTTATGCAATTCTACTCGAATATCAAGATTATCATGACTTTTATATTGTTCAATTACTTTATCAATCATTTTAAACGACCTCCACTCTATAATTTGACATTATATCACAAGAATAAAGATAGTATTAAATAAGTTGTATAAATGCAAAAAAGGAATATTCCGTTATAGCAGAGTTGTAACACATTTCTATAAAGAAATTTATTCCTACGACTCAGTTTAGCATGCTTAACTTCCTAACTCAAAAACAAAGCATCTATTAATTTATCCGTTCTTCTTTTGAAACAGATTTGAACTGATAATTGCTCGTTTTAATTTAAAAAGCTCTTTTGAGCAAAACTGCATTTTTTTAAGAGTCCAAGGCTTGTTGAAGACTCACAAGCTTTGGACTAGAAATTCAAAGATTGGTCCAACAATTTCTGTCTATCGCTTTTCTACTAGCAAAAAACCTACCTTGAGGCAAGTTTTCATTTATATATCTAATTTTGTAACAGTAAATTTGATGTGGGAATAGTCTTTTTCAACATCCTTATCCAGTAAGAAAGCCGTGGCATCCTTCTTAACCTGAACCAAATCAATATTCTGAGCCTGGGCTGCATAGACGCATCCACAATAACATTGACGGTAGATGTCATACTCTTCACACATCTCCACTGAACGTTTGTAGCCTTGATTTTTCTTGAAATCACTGGGAAGATAGTGAGTGGTATAAATTTTTTGCACATCGATTCCGATGCTGTTAATGGTTTGAGAATTCTTATGAGGACTGATGGTCAAGGCTGAGCCAAAGTAGTCAAAGCCCAAGTCCATAGCCACTTGAGCTGTCTTATCCAGGCGGTAGTCAAAGCAAACCTTGCAACGGTCGCCACCTTCTGGCTCTTCTTCCAGTCCTCGGACTAACTTACGATATTCATTTGGTTCGTAGGGAGCTTCTAGGTATTGAACGTTATTGCCAGTTCGCTCATTGAAATCACTGACAAACTTTTTAGTCACATAGGCACGCTTATGGTATTCTGCCTTGGGATGGATATTAGAATTGGCAAAATAGATAGTCACATCTGCATACTTGGTCAAATATTCTAGGGTATAGGTACTGCAAGGGGCACAGCAAACATGCATGAGAATAGTTGGCCGTTGCTCATTTTTCTCCCATACTTGTACCATCTTCTGCATGACACGGTCATAATTAATCTTCTGATTGGGGTTCATCTTGCTCAGAATTTCTTCTACATCGATCATGTTTTTCTCCTTTTTCTAGTCTTATTTTATCATATAAGTTAGGAGAGCTCAAATCTATTTAAAATAGAAAATCATAAAAGGAGGGAATACGCATCCCTCCTTTTGTATTTTTTATAAGTTGCTTTTACATCATGCCGCCCATCATGCTTGGATCCATGGCTGGAGCTGGGGCTACTGGTTCTGGTTTGTTAGCTACAACTGCTTCTGTTGTCAAAATCAAGCTGGCTACAGATGCTGCATTTTGAAGGGCTGAACGGCTCACTTTAACTGGGTCGATGATACCTTTATCAATCATATTAACCCACTCGCCAGTTGCTGCATTGAAGCCTGTGCCAAGCTCAGCATTTTTCAAACGATCGATAACGATTGATCCTTCGAATCCTGCATTGTGGGCAATTTGACGAACAGGTTCTTCCAAGGCACGGAGAACAATATTACGTCCTGTTGCTTCATCACCTGCCAATTCCAAATTAGCCACGGCTGGGATAACATTTACAAGGGCTGTTCCACCACCTGCAACGATTCCTTCTTCAACAGCTGCACGAGTAGCGTTGAGGGCATCTTCGATGCGGAGTTTCATTTCTTTTAACTCAGTTTCAGTTGCGGCTCCGACCTTAATAACCGCTACACCACCTGACAATTTCGCCAAGCGTTCTTGCAATTTTTCACGGTCAAATTCAGAAGTTGTGGTTTCGATTTGAGACTTGATAACTGCAACACGGTGAGAAATCGCTTCAGGATTTCCAGCACCTTCTACGATAACAGTGCTATCTTTGTCAACAGTTACTCTCACTGCTTGGCCAAGTGCTTCAATTGTAGCATCTTTCAACTCAAGACCTAGGTCTTCTGTGATAACTGTTCCGCCTGTTAAGATGGCGATATCTTCAAGCATTGCTTTACGACGGTCACCAAATCCAGGTGCCTTAACTGCTACTACGTTGAAGGTTCCACGAATCTTGTTCAAAACAAGAGTTGGAAGAGCTTCGCCATCTACATCATCCGCAATAATCAAGAGTGGACGATTGCTTTGGAGAATACTTTCTAGGAGTGGTAAGATTTCTTGGATATTTGAAATCTTCTTATCAGTAATCAAAATGTATGGATTTTCAAGGTCAGCTACCATTTTTTCGCTATCTGTCACCATGTACTGTGAAAGATAACCACGGTCGAACTGCATTCCTTCAACAACTTCAAGTTCTGTTTCCATACCACGTGACTCTTCAATTGTGATAACACCGTCTTTACCAACTTTTTCCATGGCTTCAGAGATGTACTCACCGACTTTTTCAGAACGAGAAGATACGGCAGCAACTTGAGCGATAGCTTCTTTATTAGCAACAGGGATGGCGTTGTTTTTCAAAGCTTCAACTGCTGCGGCAACTGCCGTTTCAATCCCACGACGAATACCGATTGGATTTGCACCTGCTGTGACGTTTTTGATTCCTTCACGGACGATTGCTTGGGTCAAAACAGTTGCAGTTGTAGTCCCATCACCTGCAATATCATTGGTTTTTGAAGCTACTTCTGATACCAATTTGGCACCCATATTTTCAAAATGGTCTTCCAATTCGATTTCTTTGGCAATAGTTACACCGTCATTGGTGATGAGTGGTGAACCGAATGATTTTTCAAGAACAACATTGCGGCCTTTTGGTCCCAAGGTTACTTTAACAGTGTCTGCAAGGATATCGACACCACGGACCATAGCTGAACGGGCATCTGATGAAAATTTAATTTCTTTTGACATACTTACTTTCTCCTTCTATTCTTCAATGATTGCCAAGATGTTAGCTTCGCCTACGATGATGTACTTTTCATCGCCATCTTTGACATCAAGACCTGCGTGAGCTTCAACTAAGACACGATCTCCAACATTGACACTTGGAGCCACCAAGTCACCGTTCAAGGTACGAACACCTTGTCCAGTAGCCACAACTTGGGCTGTTTTGGTTTTTTCTTGAGCTGAACCTGCGAGGACAAAACCTCCAACAGTTTGTTCTTTTTCTTCGATTTTCAAGACCACACGGTCTCCTAATGGTTTCAACATCTGATTTCCTCCATAATGAGATAGATATTATTAGCACTCTTTATATTCGAGTGCTAATTCATAGTTCTATTGTATCACTTGGTCAGAAATAGTCAAGAAAAAAGTCTGACTTTCTCAAGATAAAAAGCCTGAGACCAACTCAGACTTTTCAATTTTTAAAATGGCAATTCTTCCTCTTCCAAAACCAAATCCGCCAGATCTTGTCCTGCATTATTTTCACGCATGGCACGTTGGGCACGACTTTCCAAGAGTTGGAATCCTGTAACAAGTACTTCGGTCACATAATTCATTTGACCATTTTTCTCAAAACGACGGGTACGAAGTTCTCCATCAACGGAAATGAGACTACCTTTGGTTGCGTAGCTTGCCAATGTTTCTGCTAGTCTGCCCCATAGGACCATATTAACAAAATCGGCTTCGCGTTCCCCGTTTTGGTCTTTATATCGACGATTCACAGCGATAGTTGCTCGCGCTACTGACTTGTCATTGTTGGTTTTGTGCAATTCTGGTGTAGACGTTAAACGTCCAATTAAGATAACTTTATTATACATATTTTTTCCTCCTACTTATCTATTCGTAGGAAATCAAAAAAAGTTACAGAAATTTGTAACTTTTCGAGAAAATTTTTTAGTTTTTATGAACCATGAAACCTGTCGCCTGTTGATTGGCCATAATGGTCATATCTGTAATCTGTACACGACGAGGTTGACTGGTCACATAGACTACTGTGTCTGCAATATCCTGAGCTTGCAAGGCTTCGATTCCTTGATAAACCGTCGCAGCCCGCTCTTTGTCACCATGAAAACGCACTGTAGAAAAATCTGTTTCAACAATTCCAGGCTGAATGGTCGTCACCTTGATATCCGTTGCGATGGTATCAATTCGCAGACCATCTGAAAAGGTCTTAACTGCTGCCTTGGTAGCTGAGTAAACAGCGGCACCAGCATAGGCGTAGATTCCTGCGGTTGAGCCCATATTGATGATATGTCCTTGATTGGCTTTTACCATTGCTGGCAAGAAATAGCGAGTGACTGCCATCAAACCTTTGACATTGGTATCCAACATGGTCAGCATATCCAACTCTTCATAGTCCTGATAAGGTGCTAAACCTAGAGCCAGTCCGGCGTTGTTGACCAAGATGTCAATCTGCCCTATCGTTTCTAGAATATCGGAGCAGACAGTCTTCACCATAGTCATATCCGTCACATCCAGTGGAAAGGTCCAGACGGTTTGATTTGGAAAAGTTTCTGCAAACTCCGACTTAAGGGCTTCTAGTCTGTCTGTCCGTCGTCCTGTTAGAACGACATTCTCACCCTGCTCCAGATAAGCACGCGCAATCGCTTCACCAATTCCTGATGTCGCCCCTGTAATCACTACATTTTTTGCCATCTTATTTCCTTCTAGCTGGTCTATCAGATACTGACAGCTTCCTAGGCAGTCCAGTGCTTCGCTGGGTCGAATGGTGTTCCGACAACTTGGTCTTCTGATAATTCAATAATACCACGTTTTTGCGGAGCATTTGGCAAGGCAAGTTCACGAGGGCTACACATCATACCAAAACTCTTTTCACCACGAAGTTCACCTGGGAAAATAAGATTGCCTTTGGGCATCATAGCTCCAGGAAGGGCGACAATAGTTTTCAGACCCACACGCGCATTGGGAGCCCCTGCAACAATTTGCACTGTCTTGTCACTTGCAACTGCAACTTGGCAGATGTTGAGGTGGTCACTATCTGGATGAGCTACCATCTCGACAATTTCACCAACAACAAACTTAGGTTCCTTATCATTTACAATTTCTTCTGTAAAGCCTTCCGCCTGTAATTCTTGGTTCAAACGAGATACTTGCTCATCTGATAAAAAAACTTGACCACGCTCTGCAATTTCAAACAAACTTGAAACTTCGAAAACATTCCACGCCACTGTTTCCCCATTGTCTTTGAGGAAAACACGAGCTACCTTGCCTTTGCGCTCCACATCCAGTTTGGCATCTCCACTGTTTTTCACGATGACCATAAGGACATCACCGACATGTTCTTTGTTATATGTAAAAATCATTGTTTCTCTTTTCTCCTATTTCAGTCCTGCTAAAAAGTCGTTAATTTGTTGCTTACTTTTACGATCGCGATTAACAAAACGACCAATTTCCTTGTCTTTTTCTAGAACAACAAGGCTAGGGATTCCATATACATCCCAGAGTTTGGCCAAATCCATATACTGGTCTCGGTCCACTCGAATAAAGGTGAACTCTGGATTGGTCTCCTCAATTTCTGGCAAGGCAGGATAGATATAACGACAATCGCCACACCAGTCCGCCACAAAAAGAAAGACTTTCTTGCCATCTTTTTCTACTAAAGATGCCAATTCTTCTAAACTTGCTGGTTGTATCATAAGACTTCCTCCTCATAGACCAGGTCCTCATTTTCATAGACAAAGGTATAATGACGGCCATCCTCAAAAATGACGCCACCAACCAAGCTCTCTAGACTGCTTTCATAGACTTGAACATAGAGGGCCGCGATTTCCCCCATGTCTGAAAAATGGTCTCGCACAATCTCTGCCAACTCTTCCTGAGTCTTCATGAGCTTGCGGTCATCTGCAACTTTTTTCGTAGCAAGGGCAAGGCTCCCAATACCAAGCAGAGCCAGACCTGCCATCCACATTTTTTTAGCTTTCATACCATTCATTTTAACACAAAAAAGGCTTTAGGACAAATGAGGAAGCAGCAGAAAAGCAAGTAAAAAGCCTCTTCCTTGAAGGAAAAGGACTTCTTATACTCAATGAAAATCAAAGCGCAAACTAGGAAGCTAGCCGCAGGCTGCTCAAAACAGCGTTTTGAGGTTGTGGATAGAACTGACGAAGTCAGCTCAAAACACTGTTTTGAGGTTGTGGATGAAGCTGACGTGGTTTGAAGAGATTTTCGAAGAATATTATTCTTATCGCCAGGCACCTGAGTTGTCAACGTAGTAACCATCAGGTGTGTAGGTATTGCGAAGCATCTTACCTGATGAAGCTAGATAATACCACTTGCCATTATCTTTGACCCAATCATTCGCTTGCATGGCACCAGAAGAACTTACATAATACCAGTCTCCCTTGTCATAAACCCAAGCGCTTGCTTTCATAGCTCCTGAAGTTGATAAATAGTACCACTTGCCTTGGTCGTAAAGCCAATCACTAGCAATCATAGCTCCTGATGATTTAAAGGCATACCAGTTGCCACCTTGATAGAGCCAAGTTTGATTGAACATGACTCCTTTATCATTCATAAAGTACCAAGTTCCCTTGTCTTTAACCCAAGCATTCTGTACTAATTGACCTTGTTTTTGATAGTACCAGTTTTGGTTTGATTTTAGCCAACTTTCTGCTTTTACAATCGGATAAAGTTCTTTGAAAGATCCTCCATCATATTTATGACTGATAGATTTTAGTTTTTCAAGCTTCAGCTCGCCATTGTCATAGTCTGCCCAAGCAAAGACTTTTTGATCATTGACAGTCTCTGGTAAGGTAGCAGTGTAAGTCTTTGTTTGATAATCCCATTTGGCATCGAGGTAGGTGTATTGATCATTTGATTCTTCAATACGATAGTAGCCTCTCTTTCCACTATCATTATAAATATCATCCACAACTTTCGTTGACCAGGTCTTCACTTCGTTTCCGCTCTTAGCCTCGACCTTGATATCTCCTCTATAGCCATATGGAACATAGAAATTCAGGTAACGCCCCTCTACACCCATCATAGACTTGTCCTTTTCTTGACCTAGGAAATTGACAGTCTGATCTTGACCATTGAGACTAACATTCCACTCGATTTTCTCTGTTTTTGGCAAATCCAAGACTTTGATATCCACTTCATGACCATTATTAAACCGAAGAATCTTGCCATCTTGATACTGTACTCCACACTTAACAACCCATTCTTCTTTAAGCTCAAATGCCTGCCCTGAATGAGGAAAAGCCAGTAAAGCTAGACCAGCTAGAGACAAACCAAATAATGTGATTTTTTTCATCGTAGATCCTCCTTAGGATTTTTTATGTTAATTATATCACTATGTTTTTATTTTGCAACTCATATCCTAAATATGCAAGTAAAAAACCTCTGAGATTCTTCTCAAAGGTTCTGATTTTGCTAATTGCTGTTCTCAACCGCTGCAGTAATAAAGGCAGTGTAGAGTTCTTCTGGGCGATTTGGACGGCTTGACAGTTCAGGGTGATACTGACACGCTACAAAGAATTTATTTTCAGGAATTTCCACGATTTCGACCAAACGATTGTCTGGAGAAACTCCTGAGAAGACAAAGCCTGCTGCCTCAAACTGCTCACGGAAGGCGTTGTTAAATTCATAACGGTGACGGTGACGGCGTTGCACCACTTCTTGATTGTGATAAGCAGCCGCTGCCTTAGATCCACGTTTTAGTTTAGACGGATAAAGCCCCAAGCGAAGGGTTCCCCCCATATCCTCAACGTCAATCTGATCACGCATGATATCAATGATAGGGTATTTTGTTTCTGGTGCAAGCTCTGCAGAATTGGCACCTTCGAGTCCTAAAACGTGACGAGCAAATTCGATACAAGTTAACTGCATTCCCAAGCAGACACCCAACATTGGAACATCATTTTCACGCGCATAGCGGATAGCTTGAATTTTCCCTTCCGTACCACGTTGACCGAAACCACCTGGCACGATGATTCCGTCCGCATCAGACAAGAGCTCTGCCACATTCTCTGCTGTCACATCATTGGCATTGATCCAATTAATTTTAACTTCTGCGTCATTGGCATAACCAGAGTGTTTCAAGGCTTCAACTACAGAAATGTAGGCATCTTGCAACTCCACATACTTACCGACAAGGGAAATCTTGACTTGTTTCTTAAGGTTCATGACCTTGTCCACCATGGCTGACCATTCTGTCATATCTGCTACTGGTGCGTCTAGTTTCAAATGGTCACAGACAATTTGGTCCATACCTTGTGCCTGCAAGTTCAATGGAATTTGGTAAAGATGTTCAACATCCAATGATTCGATGACAGCTTCTGGTGCCACATCACAGAACTGTGCTAGTTTGTTTTTAATTCCTTGACCAGCTGGCTCTTCTGTACGAATAACCAACATATTTGGCTGGATTCCCAATCCACGCAATTCTTTTACAGAGTGTTGAGTTGGTTTGGTCTTCATTTCACCAGCAGCCTTGAGGTAAGGAAGCAAGGTTGTATGGATGTACATAACATTATCCGCCCCTACATCTGCCTTCATCTGACGAAGGGCCTCTAAGAATGGCAAGGACTCGATATCTCCTACTGTTCCACCAACCTCTGTGATAATGACATCAGAGTCAGTCGTTACAGCAGCACGCTTGATTTTTTCTTTCAAAGCATCTGTGATATGAGGAATAACCTGAACAGTTGCCCCAAGGTATTCTCCACGGCGTTCCTTACGAAGAACTTCACTGTAAATTTTACCAGTTGTCACGTTGGAATATTTGTTAAGATTGATATCGATGAAACGTTCATAGTGACCCAAGTCCAAATCTGTCTCAGCTCCGTCATCTGTCACAAAAACTTCCCCGTGCTGGTAAGGACTCATAGTTCCCGGATCGATATTGATATAAGGGTCAAACTTTTGAATGGTTACTTTGAGACCACGATTTTTCAAGAGACGGCCTAGACTTGCTGCGACAATCCCTTTCCCAATAGACGATACCACACCACCAGTTACAAAAATATATTTCGTAGACATAGATTCCTCTTTCTAAAATGCTCAAAGTCTTGTCAACTACTAAGGGACATAGAAAACAAGACCCTACTAATAAGAATAATCTGGGACGACTGCACCAGATTCACAACTAAAATACAAGAAGATAACTTCTTGAAAAAACAAAAATAGCTCCCTAAGAACTAGGGAGCTCCGACCTCTAAAAGAGGTGCCCGAACAATATGATACCTAAAAATAGGATAATTGTCAATAGCTAACTCTTATTCCTCGATGTTTTCAGCATCATCTTCTGAAAACTCGTCATCTTCTTCGTTGAGATCCACGTCTTCACCCAAGTCATCTGGAGCAATCTCGTTGATTTCTGCATCGTAAGCTTCCACTTCATTTTTCTCATCATCTGGATTTTCATCATCATATGAAAGAGCTGGATCTGCTTCGTATGCATCTTCGTCTTCTGGATCATCTGCATTGTAGTCAATCGCATCTGAATCACCATCCATAAAGGCATTGACACGTTTTTTCTTAGCTTTTGGTGCTACTTCATCGTCGTCATTTTCTTCAAGAGCAATGATTTCTTCGTCGATTTCGTCCACACCATACCATGAACGAAGACCCCATTTGTTGTCCCCAAGAGAGATGAAGCTACCGTCAAAGTTCAACTCTGTGTAGAACAAAGGCAAAGCTTCGCGGATATCGCTATTTGATGTTCCAAGGTAGTTTTGAATTTCGTTTACAAGATCGCTAAAATGCATCTCGTGATCGCGACCACGAAGTTCCAAGATAGCACGCGCTACCTCAATCATAGATAGTTCACTTTTTTCTTGCCCAGCAAATACTTCTAATTCCAAAGCGTTTCTCCTCATTTATACTACTATCGCCAGAGCGAACAGACTCTGACCTCATTTTATCATTTACTCTTTATTTTACGATAATTTTGTAGAATAGTCAAAGGTTAAGGGGGAGAAAGTGACAGGACTTTTTATTTCTTTGCTACCCAGCCGATGGCATCGTGAGGTGGGTTTTCTGTATCAATCCAGATGAATTCAATACCGATTTCCCCATTTTTAAACTTAGTCAAACGAATACCGTTGATTTCCAGTTCATTGAGTCGTTGACCTGTCAAGACTTCTCGTTCTTTCAACTGGAAAACACCACGTAAAATCCAATTCCCGAGGATTTCTTGCTTATCGGTAGACTGAATAGCCTTACCAGCTTCTTGATTTATATAGGCGTTAATAACATCACCAGAAGATAAAAAGCGTAGTTTAAAAGTTCTTTCTTCCTTAGATAGAGCTAATTTTTTAGTTCGAGGTTCAAAAGTCCCAAATCCAGAACCAAAGAAATCTGGTCTTTCATCATGGAAGTTCTTAGAGTCAGGCAGAGGAATGTAAACTTCACTAACTGGACGATACACTAACTGCTCAATTTCTTTAATGAGCTTTTCATTGCCAGTCTCATAAACAAAGTTAATCAAATCTTCACGAATCGCCTTCATCTGAGTTTTTTCTTCCTTGCTAGTCCACTTTTTCAAGAGGATTTCTTCTAAGGAGAAAGTCACAAAAGCTAGTTCTTCTGGAGCCAGAAAGTCCTTAAATTTATCCTGAATCTTAAAAATCCGTGGTAAGCGATCTTTTTTTGCTAATTTTGAACCGCCGTTAAAGGCATTGAAACCTGAGTTTTCTTCCACATTTCCATGTTTATCTGTGATAGCCCAAGATACTGTCTCTAAAATATCAGTTTTATCCTTTTCAGCTGTCAGTAAATGAAGATTTTCAAAGAGAGAAAAAGGATCTTCAATATAATGGACATCCCAAGTATCTACTACAATGTCTTTATTATTAAAAGTCATGTGGAGCTGACTGTCAGCTGCCGTGTACTTGTAGTGGTGTTGCCCATCCGTAAATCGAAAATTGGTTGGATTGTTTTTGGTAGTTGATCCTTCAATGACCAGATTATCAATATCGACTGGCAAATAAGTCGTCTCGCCAACAAAAATCTTAGGATTTTCTCCCTTTGGTGTCGGCATCAAAACGTGGTAAACAGCTTCAACATTGACCGAGTCAGAGTTGAATCCCTTGATTTGCGCCTTGGAAGATTCGATTCTCTGATTCCTCAAAGTCGCAATCTTTCGTGCCAACTCTTCATAGCGCTGATAGTTTTTCTTGTCTGCTGTTTCTTTATCTGCTGAGATATCTGCATGGAATTTGATATCACCCAACAATTCCGTCCAATCTTGTGAGTCTTTCTTAAACTGGGCAATTTTTTGGTCTCCAGAATTGATTCCAAAAGACTTGATACCCACTAGGTATTTATGATTTTCATCCACAACGACAGAGGCATCATAGGAAGTATTGGCAATATCTTCCCCAACGGCATTAAATGCTTTTTGAAAAACAGTCTCTTGAAATTTAGAATTAACAATTGGAGCAACATAATTCTCTGTTTGTCCCTCATCTTCTGATTCTGCCTTTTGAGAGAAAGCTTGGCTCAAACTAGCGAAGTTGGTAATTAAAGTTTTGTATTTGTCTTTTTGTTCAGACTTTAGATGTTCCCACATAAGCACCCTCTTTTCTATTTTCAGTATATCAAAAGAAGATTAGTTTTTCACTAACCCTCTTATATATTCGTTAATTAATACTGTAAAATTCGAGATTTCCTCGTTTTTTTACCAATTTTAAATAATCTTCATCTGATAGAAGGGCTAGACCATCGTCATAAGACTTGATTTTTTCAAGAGCTTGGTCATAGCTATCTACAAAGTCCTTGACATAGGATTGCCCTTCAAATTGTCCATTCATCTTGGTGTAGATAATGGCAATTTTTCCTGAACGTTCAAGTTGAGATTGTCCTCGGCTCTCATTTAAGGCCTTAGCAACATTTTCCGCGATGCGTTTAATCACGGGAACGACTACGCTATTTCCAGCCTGTTTGTATAGCTGACCGTTAGAAACGCCTTCTGGGATTTTAAAGGATTTAGGATAACCTTGAACATTAAAAGTTTCTTTAGGAGTTAGCTTCCGAATCTTACCACTGTCTGTCAGAATCAGAGGGACGTTGTGTCCACCTGTTCCCATATTGGCTGTCAAGGTAGGGACAACACCGTTTTTATTTTCACGGACATACTGGCGACGCCATTGGTAAACCGTATCTTGACTAGTCACTTCAAACTTCAACTGGTCGTAGAAGTTTTGCTTGCCTTCACGGTAGTAGTAGACTTCATCAAGCTTGTCTCCAAAGTTAATGACGTCCTGAAGAGAAGTCGTGAGCTTGATTTCCTCTGGAAATTCAAACAAGTCATAAGCTTCTTTGGTATCAAAACCAACTATATAAATCCTCTCACGGTTTTGTGGGATATTTCCATAGTCTTTTCCGTTAAGAACCTTCCACTTGATAAAATAGTTGTTCTCGGTCAAAGCTTCACGAATAACCTTGAAGGTATTACCATGATCATGACCTACCATGTTCTTGACATTTTCGATGAAAATAGCGCGAGGTTTGCATCCCTCAATCATGCGAAGCAATTCGAAGAAAAGATCGCCACGATCATCATCAAATCCCTTGCGATAACCCGCAATGCTAAAGGCCTGACAAGGGAAACCTCCCATAATCACATCCACGCGCTCAGCTGGAATGTCCTCTGGCTGAACATCGTGAATATCACGACCATCCAAATAGGTATCTGGATGGTTTAATTGATAAGTCTGACGCGCATACTTATCAAATTCATTGGCATACACCACTCTGAACTCGTTGGTCTGTTCAAATCCCAACTCAATTCCCCCAACACCTGAGAAGAAAGCTGCAATGTTGTACTTCTCAGAGCGGTTCGAACTTACAGAATTTGTCATGTAGTAACCTGCTTTCTATACATTATCATTTTATAGTTACAATTAAAACTATGTTGAAAAACGATTTATAACGGTTTGAATTTTAGCTTGGTATAAATTTGAGTTAAAAATATAGCTCCCTAAAGTTTCTTTGGACGATATACGACCAATACGCGAACTAAGCAAGTTCTCATTCAATAGTAACTCTACAATAAATTTTAAAGAATCTTTACCGTTAAAAAAGTTTTTAAAGTACTCTATTAGTGTATTAGGATATGGAATTTCAATACGAGTAAGAAAATTTTGAATTTGTTGATATAGTTCAGGTTCAATATCATCTAGAGATTGATTTATATATATTTGTAATCTATCTTCAAAACTAGAACCAGTCAGATTAGGGTTTTGACCATGAATGCACCCTTTTATATCTATGTTTTTTATGAAATCTGCAAATTCTACTATTTTTTCATCGTTTAGCTGAAATGATGTTTTTTTATCTTTATGATATTTTCTGAAAATACGTAATTTAGAACATTCTATCAAAGGATTTAATATTTCTTGTTTATCACTATTCATAAAATCAAGGATTTTATCCCTTTGTGACTTTGGAACTCCATTTGACATTAATGAATATTTCATAACCACTTCTTCAAAAAAATAATTTTCAAGAGAGTAGTAATCGTAATAGATTATTCTTTCATCATTTCTCTCTGTTGAGCATATAAAATCATAATCCCTATCTAAAAGTAATACAATTTCTCGATCATCTTTATGTTTATCGTAATATTCCAAAGCAACATCTTTTCCAGAACGATGCTCATCATCTACCATACTTGCTGTACGAATCAAGAAATTTATAGAAATTTTCTTCAAATCTAGATAATTTTCAAGTACGATTACATCTGTCTCTCCCTCAACAATTAAAATTTTTCCTGGCTTTGGGAGATCAAAAATTTCTTCTGCGATATCATCAATTTCTAAAGTTTCAGGGATGGCACTACCAATTTTGATTGTTTTAACGCTCATTTGCTTCCTGCTTTCTTACAATCATAGAATCTACTTCTTGTTTATTAAGTATGTACGGAGAGTGAGTCGCTGATAAAATTTTAATATTATCTTTCTTTAAAAGATTTTTTAAGAGTTTATTTTGCCATTTAACATGAAGTGACAATTCAGGTTCATCAATTATAATCAATGAAGGGGTATTTTTCGGAAGTTCAATCGCTGAGTATACTAAAAAAGTTATTAATTGTTTTTCACCAGTAGAAAAATCATTAAACTTATCAATACCTGCCCCTTCTTTAAAAAAGTAAAATTCATTTAATTCTGTTCGATTCAACTTTAATTTATTACCTGAAAAATCCAATAGATTTTCTTGAATATATTTATAGTTTTCTAACTCCAAAGCCATTTTATCATTGAATGACTGGTAAGATTCTTGTAATTTTTGAAAAACTTGCATCATAGGTAGTGACATAAAAAGTTCTATAACTTTATTCAGTTCATCATGGTCTTTAGGTTTATTTTTCTTGATTTTATTAATAAATTTTAATTTTTCTTCAAATTGTTCTGATATTTCTACTAGCTGTTCATTAGAAATTTCTAAACTTAAACTATCATTAATACTTGTCAACTGTTCCAAAATTTTTGTTTGCATCGATAGTTCAGATAATTGAATTTTAAGAGCATCCTCGTTCATACCTAATATGCTATTCTTGGCAAAATTTCTTAACAGAATATCAAGATTATTTGATGAAGTTTCATTTAATTTTCTTGTGTATTCTCTAAGTATATCTTCAATATCTGTATTAGATATACCAATTACCCTCCTATCTAAAGTTCCAAATGATGTGAACTTACGAAGTCCCTCCCTCTTGAAATAACTCATCATTGAATCATCATATAAATTTGAAAAATATGACTCAATGTCCAAATCTATACGTCTATATGTTGGGAAGTATAGTAAAGATTCATTTATTTTTTTAATATTGGACTTAAATTCATTTTCATTAATTGCTTCCAATAACTCTATAATGGTGCTTTTATCATCATAAAAATAAAATAAATTGTCGTTTTTATCTTCTTTGTATAGTATTTTATTATTGAAGTCAATGCTATTTACAATTATGTTATTGTATATATTTGAAGTAATTTCAATTTTTAAAATTTTACTTTTAAGTCTGTAGCTGATTGTTAGTTGTTTTAAGATATCACTTTTTTTGAGTTCAATCTTTATTTCATTCATAAATTTAAATTCAGATTGAAAAATAATATTAATCTGCTCAAAATTCATTTTTATTAGTGTATGATAATTACCTACTAATACATTATAGATTATATTTAAAATCGTAGTTTTACCATTACCATTGTCTCCAGTAATAATTACTGATCGTTTAGAAAAGTCAATATCTATTTGCTCTTGACCAAATAGATTATTTATTGTAACGTCTTTTAACATTATCTCTCCTATTCTTTAAAACACGGCATTCAGCCGTGTTTCTATCTTCATTTAACCAACTTCTTCATCTCATCAATCCGCGCTACTGTAGCGTCGTATTTAACTTGATAGTCGGCTTGTTTGTCGCGTTCTTTTTGGACGACTTCTGGTTTGGCGTTGGCTACGAAGCGTTCGTTAGAGAGCTTCTTACCGACCATATCCAGTTCTTTTTGCCATTTAGCTAGTTCCTTGTCGAGACGAGCCAGTTCTTCTTCGACATTGAGGAGGTCAGCCAGTGGCAAGTAGATTTCTGCTCCTGTAATGACACTTGACATAGCAAGTTCAGGTGCAGGGATAGTTGATGCGATTTCCAAGTGTTCTGGATTTGTAAAGCGTTTGATGTAGTTGACATTGCTGTTAAAGAAAGCTTCCAAGTCGCTATCGCTAGTCTTAACTAGGATGGTGATAGGCTTACTTGGTGCTACGTTTACTTCCGCACGCGCATTACGAACAGCACGGATCAAGTCTTTGAGGCTTTCCACACCTGTGTGAGCCGCAAGATCTTCAAAGGCTGGGTTAACAGTTGGGTATTCTGCTGTCACGATTGAGCCTTCTGAGATTTGTCCAAAGATTTCCTCTGTCACAAATGGCATGATTGGGTGAAGGAGGCGAAGGATCTTGTCCAAAGTATAAAGGAGAACAGAACGTGTGATGACCTTCTCTTCTTCGTTGTCGCTGTATAGGACTTCCTTAGTCAACTCAACGTACCAGTCCGCAAACTCATCCCAAATGAAGTTGTAAAGGATGTGTCCAGCTACACCAAACTCAAACTTGTCAAAGTTGGCAGTTGCTTTTCCGATGGTTTCATTGAGGTTGTGGAGAATCCAGCGATCTGTAACGTTTCCTGCTTCTTTGTTGACCACTTTTTCGACATTAGCAGTTGCTTGCTCAAGGGTCAAACCTTCATTATTCATGAGGATGTAGCGAGAGATATTCCAGATTTTGTTAATGAAGTTCCATGAAGCATCCATTTTCTCGTAAGAGAAGCGCACGTCTTGCCCTGGTGCAGAACCGTTTGAAAGGAACCAACGAAGGGCATCAGCACCATATTTCTCGATGACATCCATTGGGTCAATCCCGTTGCCTAGAGATTTAGACATCTTGCGTCCTTGCTCGTCACGAATAAGACCGTGTATAAGGACGTTTTGGAATGGTTGACGACCTGTGAATTCCAAAGATTGGAAGATCATACGAGACACCCAGAAGAAGATGATGTCGTAACCTGTAACCAAGGTTGAAGTTGGGAAGTAACGTTTGAAGTCTTCTGAGTCAACATCAGGCCAGCCCATGGTTGAGAATGGCCAAAGGGCAGAACTGAACCAAGTATCCAAGACGTCCTCGTCCTGAGTCCATCCGTCACCTTCTGGAGCTTCTTCACCGACGTACATTTCACCCTCAGCATTGTACCAAGCAGGGATTTGGTGACCCCACCAAAGCTGACGAGAGATTACCCAGTCGTGGACATTTTCCATCCATTGGAGGAAGGTATCGTTGAAACGAGGTGGGTAGAATTCGACCTTGTCATCTGTGTCTTGGTTGGCAATGGCATTTTTCGCCAATTGGTCCATCTTGACGAACCATTGAGTAGACAAGCGTGGCTCAACCACAACACCTGTACGCTCTGAGTGACCAACACTGTGGACACGTTTTTCGATTTTAACGAGGGCACCGATTTCTTCCAACTTAGCTACGACTGCCTTACGAGCTTCAAAACGGTCCATTCCTGAAAATTCAAAGGTCAAGTCATTCATAGTTCCGTCGTCGTTCATGACATTGACTTGCGGCAAGTTATGACGTTGACCAACCAAGAAGTCGTTTGGATCGTGAGCAGGTGTGATTTTCACGACACCCGTACCAAACTCAGGATCTGCGTGTTCGTCCCCAACGATTGGGATGAGTTTGTTAGCGATTGGGAGGATGACGTTTTTACCAATCAAATCCTTGTAGCGTGGGTCTTCTGGGTTGACCGCAACGGCAACGTCCCCAAACATGGTCTCAGGACGAGTTGTCGCAACTTCAAGGGCGCGTGAACCGTCTTCCAGCATGTAGTTCATGTGGTAGAAGGCACCTTCGACATCCTTGTGAATCACCTCGATATCAGAAAGGGCAGTGCGAGCCGCTGGGTCCCAGTTGATGATAAATTCACCACGGTAGATCCAACCTTTCTTGTAAAGGTCCACAAAGACCTTACGAACAGCTTTTGACAAACCTTCGTCAAGAGTGAAACGCTCACGAGAGTAGTCTACAGAGAGCCCCATCTTGCCCCATTGTTCCTTGATAGTAGTGGCATATTCGTCTTTCCATTCCCAAACTTTGTCAAGGAATTTTTCACGACCTAGGTCATAGCGTGTAATGCCCTCTCCACGCAAGCGCTCCTCAACTTTAGCCTGAGTCGCAATCCCCGCGTGGTCCATCCCTGGAAGCCAAAGGGTATCAAAACCTTGCATCCGTTTTTGACGGATGATGATATCTTGCAAAGTCGTATCCCAAGCGTGACCAAGGTGAAGTTTACCTGTAACGTTTGGTGGTGGAATCACGATCGAATAAGGCTTAGCCTTTTGATCGCCTGAAGGCTTGAAAACATCAGCGTCAAGCCATTTTTGATAACGACCAGCCTCAACTTCGGCTGGATTGTATTTAGGTGAAAGTTCTTTAGACATGTGTTTGTCCTTTCTAGTTAATATCTTTAAATAAAATTAGTATGTAGAAGATAGACTTTGATTCAACTCATCTTGTTTTCTCACTATCTTCTTTAAGCAAAAACGAAACTGTATAAAAATTTTACATTAACTTTCTCTCATTATCTTCAGAATATGTTTATCAAAGTCCGATAGAATTTTTTGAGTTCGGTTAAATTTTTCATACTCCTGGATGGCTTTTGAGTCTGCTTGTTTCTTGGAAATACTTCCTTTTCCTTCTAAAATTTCGTACTCATTAAAAGATAGAAAGCGATCAATACTATCTGCCAATCCTCGCATGGTAAAAGTGTTACGGCGCTCAACCAAACCTTCAATATAATCAAAATAAGCTGTAACTGTTCGCTCTAGTTGTCGAATTTCTTTTTCTTGCAAATAGTTTTTAGCCACCGTTACATCTGATTTGAGTACTCGTCCATCAGCTGCATTCTTCCAAGTAGTTAATCCCATTTTTTCTTTACTAGCATCGGCTTGTTGATAGATAATTTCTGCAGCAGTACTTCCAGTAATTGCATAATGAAATTTATTTTGCACCATAGCATAGAAATTTTTAGTAATATCTGAGTTTCGATCATAATCTATGGCACATTCGGCAAAGATATCCGTGATTTGTTGATAGATTCGGCGCTCGCTAGAACGAATAGAGTGAATTCGTTCTAAAAGTTCACGGAAATAATCTTGTCCGAAAACTGTCTGTCCTTGTTTCAAGCGTTCATCATTCAAAACAAAACCTTTGATGATAAATTCTTTCAAAGTCTTGGTTGCCCAAATTCTAAATTGAGTAGCCTTGCTGGAATTTACGCGATAGCCAACTGAAATGATAGCATCCAGATTGTAATATTCAAGTTCACGCCTGACAGCTCTATTCCCCTCTTGTTGAACCTGTGCAAATTTTGCACAAGTTAACACCTTATCCAACTCACCACTATCATAAATGTTTCTCAAGTGCTTTGTAATGACACTTCGTTCAACTCCAAAGAGCTCTGCAAGACCTTTTTGAGTCAACCAAAGATTTTCATCTTGTAAAAGGATATCTAGCTGAACGTCGCCATTTGGTGTAGTATACAGGATGAAATTAGAAATTTCATTCAAGACAATTTCACCTCCCCCCTTCCATAAACAATTACTTCTCTTTCTTAAACTCTATGCCGTTTTCTTTCAGCTTTTTAACGGTTACGGGACCAATTCCCTTCAAAGCGAGAACTTCTTTTTCAGTCCATTTTTTGAAATCTGAAGATGTACGAATCCCATTTTCAACAAAGATGCGAACAAGATCCATCCGGATTCCCTTCATTTTTTCCTCGCTCATAAAGGAGTACCAGTCTGTAACCTGGGATAGATTTCTTAACACACTGGAATGATTCGAAAATACTGGTTTACGACGGAATTTCTTGGCTTCGTTTGTTAAAAATTTCGTTAAAATAATATTTTCTAGTAAATAATCAAACAGAGGATACAAACTAGCTTGTAGCGATTCAACTGAATTTGGACAATAGCATTCTTGGTCTTCGATATCTATAACTTTGAATTGCCAATCTTCCTCTATAAAGAATTCAACAGCTTCATCATTTATTTCCACTAATTTTGCAAATAGCTGACTTGCTTCCTCAATTTTTCCTTGAGAAAAAGCAGAGATGATGGCATGAATAAGAATGGTATCATCCCGTTTCCCTTTATTTAATTCTTCACGATAGAAGCGCTCAACCTTTAGTTCCTGGCCAGTAATATGATACAAGGAAAGCATACAGAAGACAAAATTAGGAGGAAAACGTTCTGGTCGCTTACTCAAATATAGGTTAATCAATTCTATAGCCTTAGAATTGAAGTTCTCCATCATATAATACTCAATCAGAAACATCAGAGCAGACAGGATAGGGCGTGCTTCAAAATAATTCCAACTATTGTATCCGTTCATTTTCCATTTTTCTAAAACTAGAATTTCAAAATCCAATACTTTTTTAAAGGTTGACAAATCAAAATCTTCAACTTCTGATAAGAATAAATGAAAATCAGCAGCAAAATAATCTGGATTGATTTTTAAAACTTGTTTTAACAGTTTATTTCGCTTCTGTGTATTCGGAGTATGCATAGCTTCTCTAAATAAAGCATGATCCTGATTCCAATCAAAAGTCCTATTTTTCAGTTGGTAATTGATTAGCTGAACATCT
Organism: uncultured Streptococcus sp.; assembly: GCF_963516575.1. Taxonomy (GTDB): domain Bacteria; phylum Bacillota; class Bacilli; order Lactobacillales; family Streptococcaceae; genus Streptococcus. The sequence goes on along the minus strand of NZ_CAUQCP010000004.1, from coordinate 37,672 downwards.
GGATACTCTCCATGTTCATCAGCATATTGCATCACTGCTGTATGCAGTTCATCGAAATTTTGAATGGTCCGACGTTCTACAAAAGTTGGATTTTTAGTCATAATTTCCGTCCAAGCAGCCTCTTCTTCAGAAATAACTTTGATATCCAACTTTTGCTGGCGTTTTAATTCTTTTTTTCTATTTTTCTTTTTAGCCATCTATTTTCTCCTCTAACTCATTCTTCAATAGACCCGACTCAACTGGCTTAGATATCCTTTGGGACTCAGCTACAAGCTTGAATAGGAAATCCCAGTTTCTTTGTGATTCGTTTACTTTGAAAGTTATCCCCCAAGCGTGACTAAGGTAGAGTTTTTTCCAGTTACATTTGGTGGTGGGAATCACTATTGAATAAGACTTAGCCTTTTGATCTCCTGCCGGCTTGAAAACATCCGTATCAAGGCATTTTTGGTAACGACCAGCCTAAACATAGGATGGAGTGTATTTAGGTGAAAGTTGATTAGACATTATTTTTTCTCCTTTTATGAATATTTCTTTTATATCTACGATTTATTAATACACTGTGCATGTTGTCACGATACACGTAATATCCATTATGGGTGTTTAAATAGAAATACTGTAATAACCAAATTATAACCTTCCCAATAACTAATGATAATATGAAACAAACGAAAATAATTATAGTTGAGGCAAATAATTCAGACATCCAATCAGCTGCGGGAGTTATAAATTCGACCAATTTCATCTTAATCTTTAAACCCCAAATAATTTCGGTTAACTTTGGAATAATACTCAACATTAATAGAGTAAGAAAACTATATAGTTGAGTTCGATAGAGGTGTCTATCCATTTTCTCAGTTCTTATTGGTTTTTTCTTATATTTTTTTGTATCAAATTGAGAATTTATTTCTCCAATTAGACTAGGAATTAATATTGGCAAAAACCAGGTTAAAGCATTTATTAATTCATTTTCAACTTGATTAAATATTGCTAACAACAATATACAGATTGTTCCAGTTAGCCATGATGCTATTACTTCTTTGGTATCTTTTGCACCATGTCTAATTAGATTATGAATTCTCCACCAGAATATTAAATAAAGCGCAATAAATGAATTAAATATAAAAATGTCAGTTATTAAATCGGAATGAAAATCAATAGCTTTAGAAATAAAGTAATAAATATAGATATAATACCATAAAAACGAATTAATAAGCATCGTGGCATATACATTCCATAGTGTCTTTCCCTTGGAGATATCGATTTTATTAACTTTTTTAAATATCTTGATTGATATTATAGTTTTTATAACAGATAATACCAATGGTAATATTAAAAGTATTACAATGATAAGCCAGTTATTTATGTGATTTTTACTTATGCCATAATTAGTAAAAAAATATTGAGATAAGTTGATTAAAGTTGATTCAACTAGATTTAGGTTATAAAGAATGTAAGTCAAGATTCCGCAAAATATTCCATCCCATGCGTGCATAAAAGCTAAAGATTTAGTACTTTTAGTAAGAAAAACTCTAAACTTATTAAATCGATTTTTATAGTTGAACACATATATTAGTATCAAGGCAAATTGTAAAATTATAACTAATTTAAAATCGGTAAGACAGAATATAATTAGAGATATTATTGGAAAATACGTTAGCGCATACATAAGTATTTTCCAAGTTTGAGCAAAAAGATTCCTCAATCTATTATCAGTATTAAAATAATACATTAATTTCAATCTTTGCCTCCTAAATCTAATCTAAAGGTTGGTAAATCAAAATCTTCAACCTCTGATAAGAATGAGTGAAAATCAGCAGCAAAATAATCTGGATTGATTTTTAAAACTTGTTTTAACAGTTTATTTCGCTTCTGTGTATTCGGAGTATGCATAGCTTCTCTAAATAAAGCATGATCCTGATTCCAATCAAAAGTCCTATTTTTCAGTTGGTAATTGATTAGCTGAACATCTGGATACTCCCCATGTTCATCAGCATATTGCATCACTGCTGTATGTAGCTCATCGAAATTTTGAATGGTTCGACGTTCTACAAAAGTTGGATTTTTGGCCATAATTTCCGTCCAACAGCCTCTTCTTCAGAAATAACTTTAATATCCAACTTTTGCTGGCGTCTTAATTCTTTTTTTCTATTTTTCTTTTTAGCCATCTATTTTCTCCTTTAATTCAGTCTTCAATAGATCAAACTCTACCTCTGCTGTATTGGATATTCTTACGACCTCGGATACAGGCTTAAATGGGAAATCCCAGTTTCTTTGTGATTCGTTTACTTTGAAGGGTGTACTCCAAGCGCGATTAAGGTAGAGTTTTCCAGTTACATTTGGTGGTAGGAATCACGAACGAAAAAGATTGAGACTTTTGAACTTCTTGAGTCTTGAGAACATCTTCATGAAGTTGTTTAGATATGTGTTTGTCCTTTTTCTATTATTTTCATTTTATCTTGAATCTGCTTAGCAGCTTCTCCTGCAGACAAATTCGTATTATTTATTTTAAGGTAGTGGTGCAACTCATTCGGTTGATGTTGAGAATTTAATCGAAGGGTTTCAGCTGTCTCTAAAATTTCTCTTTCAGATACCTCAATATGTCGTTTTAAAGGTTTGTGCTTTAATCGATTCTCCGTTCGATTTCGACGTAAGCGCTCTTCAAGGCTTGTTTCCAATTCAACAAACAGAATCTCTTGATGATAGTCATTCAACAAATCCTGAATTTGCTTCAAATACAGTAGCTGGTACTGATTTGAAAAATCAATTACGTCAGTTAAAATTACTGAGCGCTGATTTCTTGCACTTGCTCCAAGGAAAGAAAAGGTCATTCCACGAACAAATTCCCACATTTCCTCTGTAAAGTCCTGATAGATTTCTAGTGCAAAATCGATGGCTTGATGGTTATAAAATAGGGTTGCATCCGTCAGTCGAGATAATTCTTGACCAATCGTCATTTTTCCTGATGCTGGAGCACCAATGATGAAAAGATGCATCAAATCACCTCCCACTCACTCCTCAGCAAGCCATATATCAGACTGTCACAGCGGTTGTCTTGGACATCCTTACGGTCTCTTATGCGAGCTTCAAGGGTAAATCCAAGTTTTTCTGCGACTCGTTGACTTTGGACATTATATCCAAAGCAGACCAGTTCTATCTTGTGAAGACCCAATTCTTGAAAGCCTAGGTCAAGCAAGGCACGCGCTGCTTCTGGTACATAGCCTCGACCCCAATAGTCTGGATGCAAGGTATAGCCAATCTCTAGCACATCATCCGCATGGCGATGGTTGAAATCAACAGAACCAATGACTTTATCGGTTCCTTTGACGACAATCCCATAGCCAGCTGGGAGATTTTCCTTTTGATTGCGTTCGGGAAGGATATGCTCTAGATAGTAAACCTCATCTTCCAAGGTCTTGACAGGAGGAAAGCCTGCTGGATAGGCGACCTCTGGGAGACTGGCGTAAGCATGGATATCCTCAGTATCCGCCACAGTACGGACTCGCAAGACAAGTCGCTCTGTTTCGATTTTATCTGGCAACTCAGTTCTTGCCATCCTTCTTCCTCGCTTCCTTGATAAAGCTTCCCATGGGATCGACTCGGTCATCTAGATAACGATAAACTCGCTGGTGACCGTCCCCCATAAAGTAAGTCGGTGAAAAACGGTCATTTTTAAAATGTCCTTTATCATCCAAAAGTTCTGGATCAGCAAGTCGCTCGATAATCTTGGCAAAGATGTGACAAATACCGTCTTCCTCAATAATTCTATCAACTTGACATTCTAATACGACTGGACAAGCCTCTAAAATCGGAGACTGAGTCTGTTCAGAAATCTCGTGGTCTAGCCCCAGGTGTTTCAATTTCTCTCGATGACTGATAAAACCAGCCTGCTCCATCTCGAGCATGAGATTTTCATCAGGAATATTCACAGTAAACTTCTGGTAATGCTTGATTTGCTCAGCCGCATTTTCCTCAGCACCGACACCGATGACTAGCCAATCTCCCAAGCTATAAGAGGAACTGCAGGTCGTGATATTCTGCTCGAAGTTCTGGTCCTGATACCCCAAAATGAAGATAGGAAAACCATAATATAGTTTACTTGTGTTAAAAGATTGCTTCATGACAACCTCCTTTTACTAAGACGCAAAAGAAAATCCCTGCCATCTACATGACAGGGACGAATATGCTTATCCGCGGTACCACCCAAATTCGGGCAGTTGCCCGCAACTCTCGTCTTTAAAACAAAAAGACACTTTTATTTCAATTTTTCATCCATTAGCAACTAGTTTTGACACATTTGTGGACTTCTCAGCACCGCCACTTTCTGTAAAATGTGGGATTCAAAACACCTCTAATGGCTCTATTGTAGCAAGATTTTTTCGGAAATGCAAGACACAAGAAAGATTACTTGAACTTGATGCCATTTTCCTTCAATTTCTTGATGGTAGCTGGGCCGATTCCTTTCAAGGCAAGAAGTTCTTTTTCAGTCCAGTTTTTGAAATCTGAAGCAGACTTGATTCCTTCATCGTAGAAAGTTTTAGCACGATCAAGTGGAAGTCCACCCAAGTTTGCTGCAAAATCTTCTACAGAATTGGCTACTTTTTGAGCTTGCTCTTTGGTAGCTTCTACTGCTTGTTCAACTTTTTTAGAAACAGCCTTACTAGCTTGACTTGCTGACTGTTCTGCACGTTTTACGACTTTCTTTGTCTCTTCTACAACCTTCGTCACAGTACTTGAAAAAGCACCTGCACGACGGAGGCTATTTCGTAATTGTTTTTTACGATTGAGTTTCTTTGACATGATAAAATCCTTTCAATAAAAAACCCCTGCTCTGACAAGGATTTAATATAAATATTCTATCAAGATTTTAGTAAAAAATCAAGAATCTATCTCGTTTAATAATTTCGCTCACCGAATAAGCCTTCTGGCAAGTCATGAAATCCCTTGCCTGCTTTGAAGTTTTCAAACTTACCAAGCAAGAACTGATAGGCATCCAAACGACTTTCGTAGCGAATCATAGCATCTCTGGCACGCTCGTCTTGGTCTTCTTCGTAGACTTTTTGGCTTTCCTTATGCGCCATGTCGTTGATCATGATTTGGGTATTGACCCAGGCTTCAAATTCCTTCATAAATTCTTGTTCGTAACTCATTTTTTCTCCTTATTCTAATCCACGGAAATAGTCCGTGTCAATCTCACGGTAGGGCTGGATATCCTGAACGTACTCCAGCACACCTTGGAATTCTCCGTTTTCATCGTGCACTGCTGCGTAGGTGATGTGGACAAACTTACCTCGCGACTCAGACTTGAACCACATTTCATACTTGTCTTTGCTTCCCTCACGAAGCCCCTTCATAATGGTCTTGACCTTGTCCAAGTACTTAGGTGGATGGCAGAGTTCAACATTGCGCCCAACCTGGGACGGCGTCCGTTTGAAAATCATCTCATCAGCCGGCGTATTGTCATTGTAATATTGGAAAATATCGTCTTTATTGACAAAGGTAATCTCCATAGGGAGATGATTGAGGATGAGATTGGCCTGCTCGACCGAGAGATAGCCATTGCCAAAAGCCTGTTGACTATGACGGTCCAACACTGCTTCCTTTTCCTTAGGAGTAAAGGTAATGGTGAACTGCCCCTCTGGCGTATCGATAACTTGCTGAACTTGACCCTCTGCCGTATCTAACTGTACAGGCTCCTCTGCACTCTTTTCCTCAATAAAACTCTGACGTTCTGGCACCCATTTCTCAGACGGACGGATGATGGCATAACCATAGGCATCGCTCTCCTCCGCAATCTGAAGCCAGTCATCCTGAGTGAAGGACTCAAGGAGAATCATGAGAAGGATGGACTCTTCCTTGAAAATCATACTTTCAAACTCTGTCGCAAAGGCTTCAAAAGCTTCTTTTACACTGCTAATCGACACTTCTGGCAGTAACTCGGCTGTCGCTAAAGCTGTTTGAAAGAGTTCCCTGATCTGATCATCCACTCCCCACATAACTTTGGGAGGTGAATCGTGTCCATAGCGCTCCATAATAGGAAAGAAGAGCTCTTCCTTGCGCTGGTAGTGGATGTCAAATTGCCCCAAAAGCCCCATCTGACGCACCAAGCCCTTGCGCATCTCCGCAAGCATTTCTTCATCTTCCATAGACTCATAGGTATCCAACAATCTCCGAATGCGAATCAAGGCCGCACGGAGGGCTAGATTTTCTTCTTTGAAAATCCGAACTGGGTGACCTGGGTGCTCGGTATCTGCAACTTCGACATCCTTAACAGCATTTTTAAAAAGATTAGCATGAACATCACAGAGTTCCATGACATCTTCAAAGGTAACACCTGAGTCTGAGTTCATCAGCTCGTGCTCCATAAGGGAAATCTCGATAGCTGAAACACCTGTAAAGGTCGCATCAAAGCGCTCCTGAACCGACTCAGGAGAGGCGCCATTATGCAATTCTAACAAAATATCCCGTAGGACATGAATCCGTTCATCTGCCATTAGTCTAATCCAATCACTTCGTAGCCGTTCGCTTCCAGTGTGCGGACAATCTTGTCCATAGGAGTCCCTTCAAGCTTGGAACCTTGTTTGAGCGATACCTTGCGACCGACTGTGTTGCGCATCAAGGGATTGGCAAGGGGTTTAAAACCAAGCTCCACTAAAATTTCCAAGACTTCTGGATGCTTGTCCACCACTTCTGCAACGGGAATTGACACATCGATGATATTGTCCATGACGACCTCCATTATCGTTTATAAATGATATTATTTATTTTATTATACCATAAGGAGGACTGGCACACACCAAAAAAAGAGGGTTGCCCCTCTTCTTTAGTTTTTATCCAGATTGCGTAGCATTTCGTCAATCTTGTTTCCATACTCGATGGATTCGTCTTTGACGAAGGTCAAATCTGGGATTTTGTACAATTTCAAATTGCGACCAAGTTCACGTTTGATAGTACCAGTTGCTTTTTCAAGTCCGATTTGAGCTTTTTGGTTATCCGAAGCAAGGTTACTCAAAATGGTGTAGTAAACCTTGGCTACAGACAAGTCACCTAGCATCTGAACATCTGTGATGGTCACGCCTTGGACACGCGGATCACGGACTTTCTTTTGCAAAATCTCATTGACTTCACGCTTGATTTCCATGCCCACACGATCCGTACGGAAATGATTTGCCATGATATTCCTTTCTCTACTTTGAACCAAAAGCTAGGCCAGCAGACCTAGCTATTTTTATTAGATAGAGGAACTAGAGCCATTTGAATCTAGGAAACAAGCCTTAGATAGAACTAAGGGTTCATCAAGGCGCTGTTGACGACGAGTCAAATTGGCTATCGTTTCTCTATTATCGTTTGATTTCTTCCATGACATAAGCCTCAATCACATCATCCATCTTGATATCATTGTAGCCATCGATCATCAATCCACCTTCACGGCCGTTTGTAACTTCTTTGACGTCGTCTTTGTAGTGTTTCAAGCTTGCGAGTTCGCCATCATAGATAACAACACCATCACGGATAACACGGACTTTAGAGTCACGGGTAACCTTACCGTTGATAACCATGAATCCACCGATAGTTCCCACTTTAGATACCTTGAAGGTTTCACGAATAACCGCTTCACCGATAATTTTTTCTTCAAATTCTGGATCAAGCATCCCTTTCATGGCTTCTTCCATCTCTTCGATAACCTTGTAGATAATGCTGTGGAGACGGATTTCCACATCGTCAGCTTCGGCTTGTTGACGAGCTTGTGGTGTAGGGCGTACGTTGAAACCAACGATGAAAGCGTTTGAAGCTTCAGCAAGTGTTACGTCTGATTCGTTGATAGCACCGACCGCAGAGTGGACGATGGTAACTTTGACACCTTCCACATCAATCTTTTGAAGTGAGGCAGAAAGGGCTTCAACTGAACCTTGTACGTCGGCCTTGATGATCACGTTAACTGACTTAAGTTCACCAGCTTTAAGCGTATCAAAGAGGTTTTCAAGGCTGACACGTTGGGTAGCTTGACGTTGTTTCATGAGGGCACGTTTGGCACGCTCTTCACCTGCTGCACGCGCAGATTTTTCATCCTCGTAAACAGCAAAGTGGTCACCCGCCATCGGTGCTTCATTCAAACCTGTGATTGAAACTGGTGTTGATGGACCTGCTACCTTAACACGACGACCAAGGTCGTTGGTCATAGCACGGACACGACCGAAGGTATTTCCGACAACGATTGGGTCTTGAACATTCAAGGTACCTTGTTGAACAAGAAGGGTTGCGACCGCACCTTTTCCTTTATCCAAGCGAGCTTCGATAACGGTACCGATCGCACGCACTGTTGGGTCTGCCTTGAGTTCTTGGATTTCAGCCACAAGAAGGACTGTTTCCAACAATTCTTCGATATTTTGGTTGAATTTAGCTGAGATTTCAACAAATTCAGAATCTCCACCCCAAGCAGTTGACATAACTCCATGCTCTGCCAATTCACCGATAACGCGTTCTGGGTTGGCACCTGGTTTATCAATCTTGTTGATGGCTACGATGATTGGAACGTTGGCCGCTTTTGAGTGGTTGATGGCTTCGATAGTCTGAGGCATAACCCCGTCATCTGCCGCTACAACCAAGATAGTAATATCGGTAACAGAAGCACCACGCGCACGCATAGATGTAAAGGCCGCGTGTCCTGGTGTATCAAGGAAGGTAATCTTCTTGCCATTTTCAACAATTTGGTAGGCACCGATATGCTGAGTGATACCACCTGCTTCACCTGTCGCAACACGAGAGTTACGAAGGGTATCTAGGAGGGTTGTTTTACCGTGGTCAACGTGTCCCATGATAGTTACAACTGGTGGACGCTCAACCAATTCATCTTCATTGAGATAACCATCTTCGACAAAGAAACGTTCGATGTCGGCATTATCCACTTCAACCTTTTGTTTAGCTTCGATACCATAATCCACCATGAGGAGTTCAATTGTTTCCCCATCCAAGGATTGGTTTTGTGTGGCCATGACACCCATCATAAAGAGTTTCTTAACGATTTCAGCTGGTTCACGTTTGATACGTTTTGCGATTTCCGCAACCGTCATACCATCTGTATACTCAAATTCTGTTGGCAATTCATGGAATTTACGCTCTGTAACAGGTTTTGGAGCCTGATTGCGGTTGTTTTGCTTATTGCCTTTTTTATTCTTTTTGTTATTACTATTATTCCAGTTACTATTCTTTTGATTTCTCACTTGATTTTGACTACTTCGATTCTTTTGGTTTTTTCTAGGACCATCTTCTTCGTGATCATAATCGTCACGTTCTTTATCTGGTCGAGCTTGTTTTTTACGACGTGTATCCACTGCAGGTTCTTTTTTCTCAGACACCACTTCAATTACTGCTTGAACTTGTTGCTCTTGTTGGGCTTGTTCAGCTAGTTTAGCAACCTCTTCAAAGATTTCCTCTGGCTCCTTGCGTTTGTTTGCTTGAGCTAAGGCTTCTTTAGCAGCCTGATATTGCTTGAAGCGTTCCTCACTTGAACGTGCATACTCTGCATTTTGCTCTGCTTTTAGGGCTGCTGCACGGGCTTTAAAGTCAATACGTGGAGCCGCTTGATTTGGACGTTTGTCCTCTTGTTGACGGCGCTCATTTCCACGATTTTGCTGACCTTGCTGTTTCTTAGCTTGGTCATTAAAGCGACGATTATCGCGGTTGCCTTGACCTTGTTTTCCACCATTACGGCCGTCGTTTTTCTGACGGTTGCCGTTTTGTTGTTGGTCACGGTTATTGCCCTTGTTTTGCTTACGTCGCTCTGCCTGCTCTTTGGCACGGGCTTCACGTTCAGCCTTGAAATTACGGCTTTGCGGTTTAGCCGCTACTTTTTCTGTCTTCGGAGCGACTTGCTCTGCAGGTTTTGCCTCTTCCTTAGCTACAGCTGGTTTTGCTGGCTCAGATTTTTCGGCTTTCTTTTCTGCACTTGCTTTTGGTGCTGCAGGTTCTGCTTCTGCTTTCGAAGCAGCTGCAGGCTTAAAGCTGGCAGCGATTTTTGCAGCGACAGCTTCTTCCACACTTGATGAGTGGCTTTTCACATCCAAGCCCAACTCTTTTGCACGCGCTACAACTTCTTTACTTTCTTTTCCAAGTTCTTTTGCGATTTCGTACAATCTTTTCTTAGACAAATCATGTCCTCCTCTTCTATTCCATAAGAGACCTCATTTTCTTTGTAAATCCAGCATCTGTCACAGCCAAAACCTTTCTTGATTTCCCGACTGCTATGCTTAATTCCAGTGTTGAAAACACGGTTACAATTTCTACTTGATAATAATGACTTTTATCTTGAATCTTCTTGGTCAGATTGGGTCCAGCATCATGGGCTAGAAAGACCAACTTGGCCTTACCGTCTTGAATAGCCTTGACCACCAATTCTTCACCCGATATGATCCGCCCTGCTCGCTGAGCGAGTCCCAAGAGATTGCTTATCTTTTGCTTATTCAAGTCCCAACTCTCTTCTTTTCACTTTGTGATCCACATAAGCGATCAACTCGTCATAAAAGCTTTCTTCCACTTCCATGCTAAAGCTGCGGTTAAAGACTTTCTTCTTTTTCGCCTCTAGGGCTTCTGCATTGTCTAGCTTGATATAAGCGCCACGGCCATTGGCCTTGCCTGTCGGATCGATAAAGACTTGTCCTTCCTTGTTCTTGACAATACGGAGCAAATCACGCTTATCAATCACTTCGTTAGACACAACAGACTTGCGCAAAGGGATTTTTCTTGTTTTCATCTTTCCCTCCTCTAGCAGCTTTTATTCTTCTACAGTATCGTTTTCTGCTTCCAACTCTACTGAAGCAGCTTCTTCCATGGCTTCAAATTCACTAGCAGACTTGATATCGATACGGTAACCAGTCAAGTGAGCTGCCAAGCGAACGTTTTGCCCACGACGACCGATAGCAAGAGAAAGCTTGTTATCTGGAACAACCACTAAGGCACGTTTGCTGTCGTTTTCATCAAAGATAACTTGGTCAACCTCCGCAGGAGCGATGGCATTGTAGATAAATTCAGCTGGATCTGCTACCCACTCGATAACATCGATATTTTCTTCGATTGGTACCATACGGTCGCTCTTGGCATCGTAGCGAGCTGGATGGAACTTGCTAGTAATCTTCTTGATATTCGCTCCACCGCATCCAACGATTGTACCGATAGCGTCCACGTTTGGATTGTGGCTACGAACGGCAACCTTCGTACGGTCACCAGCTTCACGAGCTACGCTCATGATTTCAACAGTTCCATCATAAACTTCTGGGATTTCTTGCTCCATCAAACGTTTGATCATTTCTGGATGACTACGGCTAACAAAGACGTTCACACCACGAGGGTTGTCTTCAACCTTGTAAACATATACTTCAATACGATCATGAGAAGAAAAGACTTCTCCAGGAATTTGGTCTTGTTTTGACAATTGGGCTTCGATGCTGCCAAGGTTGACATAGATAAAGCGGTTGTCAAAGCGTTCTACCGTACCAGACATGATTTCTTGTTCATGTTCTTTATAAGTATTGTAGGTAATGGCACGTGTTTGCTTGCGCATTTTTTCCATGATGGTTTGTTTGGCAGATTGGGCTGCTACACGACCAAACTCAGCAGGTGCTTCTTCAAACTTAATCTTGTCGCCAAGCTCATAGGCTGAATTAATGGCAAGAGCATCTTTCAAGCTGATTTCCAAACGGCTATCAAATACTTCATCAACAACTTCACGGACAGTATAAACAGTAAAGTCACCTGTTTTTTCGTTAAAGTCAATAGCTACGCTGTCTGATTGACCATAGCGTCTGCGATAAGCGGAACGAAGCGACTCTACTACTGCGTCGATGATATCTTCTTTTTTGATTCCCTTGTCTTCTTCCAAAATGCGGAAGGCCTCTAGCATTTCTTTACTCATGTTTTCTTCACTTTTGAATCCTCAAAAGCTATCCTTTCTTTTTCTATAATTTAACTGCTAAACGTGCTTTTGATACTAAACTGTATGGAATTTGGACAGTTTTCTTACGCGTCTTGTCCATATATTCCATGGTCAACTCGTCCTCTTCGAAGGCCAACAGGGTTCCTTCAAAGACCTTTTGCTTATCGATGGCTTGGTAGAGCCCGACATGGATGTATTTCCCAACCGCTCCAGCGACGGCATCCTTGGTTTTCAAAGGACGTTCCAAGCCTGGACTAGTGATTTCTAGGAAATATTGTTCTGGGAAGGGATCTGGCTTGATGGTGTCTAGGACAGGACTGATCATTTCTGTCAAGTCTGCCGTATCGTTCAAGGTAATTCCTTCAGGTTTATCTACAAAAATACTGAGAATCATGTCACTGCCAATCTTTCCATACTCGATGTCCACGAGTTCGAAAGGCGCTTCTATGACAGGTTCTACAACTTCTCTGACTAATTCTACGATTGTTGCGATTGCGTCCACCTCCTCATAAGCAAGAGGCGAAGATATTTCCCCGCCTCACTTTCTCATATTCTTACTATCAGTATAGCACGTTTGCCAACTTATGTAAAGCAAAAGCACTTATACGTATGTGTCGTGATTTTTGAGAAATCCTAAATTTCCATATAAATACATGCAGATACACGAAAGGGCTAAACATTTTTGTATGCTCAGCCCTTGACAATGATTTTTTCTTATGCTATCATTTTAGTTGACTGAGTAATACAAGTGAGGTTTGTGTTACTCTGCGGAGTTGGAGGCTCATTTCCAACTCCTTTTTTCGTTGTTTTTTATATCTCTATTATACCAAAATCAGGAAAAATGTCAATTATTCCACGCCAAAAAAGCCCAAATCTCTCTAGAAATTGTTGCCTATTTATATTTGTGTTCCGTTTAAATTAGCACTTAAATTATTTCATCTTAAATATCTTTTCTATATTTTTATGTAAACGGGGGAGTTTGTAGTCTTTAGAGTCATTTTTAGGCCGAACACTATCCGCACTGATATGATCCAATGACGTATACTTATCATAGTTCTCCTTCCATTCTCCAAAAAATAAATCTCTTAATTTTCCTTCACGCTCTAACAATATCATATTCGCTACGGCTATCCCACCTTCACTTGTCCAATACATCCCTCTATGCTTCATTCTATACGTTATTTTTCTATGTTGGCTCTCCATAATCCCAATACCTGCCTTTGGAAGTCCTCTCATCTCCGCTGGTTTCGTATACTGAAAATTTCTAATTAATCTACTCGAATAATATTCAAATTTTTCTTGTCCTTCTTCACTACTAACCAAAGATTCTATAGCATCTAGTGAACGCCTTAATAATTTCTTATCATGCTCTCTAATAGCTTGAAATAAGTCTTCTCTCAACTCTCTCGGATAAGACTTTGTAAATTCTTTGATTTCTTTGTTCAAGTGATATTCGTCCCAAAAATGCTCATGCCTCTTAATATTAAATGATTTAGCAATTTCAGTAAATACATGTGGTGTATAACCCTTGCCACAGTCAGAATTGGTAACTAGTACGGTCTCATTTGTAATTTCATATTCATTTTCCAATAAATCCAACAATTCTCTACGAGCTGAGCGATTATCCAATCGGATAAGCTCTTTTTTATTTTCTAGCTCAAAACGATTTGGGCTAATCTGTTTTGATCCTGTATGAACTACAAAATGTGATAAATCCATATTCCTTTTTTCAGAACCATCTTCAGATGTTTTCACATATACACCATCTCCCTCTATGTAAATGATATCTGCTTTAATTTTTTCAATCTTCTTCTCTTCTTTAAAAAATCGATAATCATCCTTTTCTTCCAGTAATTGATTGGCTAATTTGACGACCTTATTGACGGTATCTTTAGTGACAGTTACATTATAAACCATCTCAATTGTCTCTCCTACCTGACGATAGGGTAGTTTTGTAGCTAGAACCGCAGCTTGATACAATAGTTCCTGTGAATGACGTACATTCTTTTCTAAGCCTAACATTTCATCAACTGGTATTCTACATTCACCATTCTTATACCAACGTTTTCTAGAAAAGGTCACTTCTCCAAATGTAAAAGCTACTGTACGTTCAGACTGATTTTTACAACGATATCCTTTAGATCTCATACTAGAGCTTATCGACTCATCATACTGTGCAATATGCTGTAAAAAATTTTGTTTTGTCTTTTCTTGTTCCTGACTACTAAATCTCAATTCATCAAATTGTTTCATACAATTTTTCATTTCCCTTTCAATTCTTATGAAAATTGTATGATTTTTAAAACAAGTCTTCAAATTTATTTTTGTTCCGAGAATAAAATAGGCTGTTTCTTTAAATTAAAATCAACACCCTATTTATTATTGAAAAATACTAAAGTGATTTAGTTGAGTATCAAAAGTTCAAATGTTTCTATTTCAAGGTAAAAATAAAAGCCTGATATAAGAACCAGGCTCAGGACAGTTGTCAGAATCATCATCTCACAACTAATATAACAGATTTTATAATTGTGGTTATATTTATGTTTGTAATTATATTTATAAATATAGCTGTTTTTCCAGGGATGACTTTCTTCTCTTAGCTTAAACTGTTGCACCTTTTCTTAGAATTTATCTGACTTTTTTATGAAGTTCCCCTCTTTCTCATCATTGATAGCTCCTTCAAATCCTTTATTTTTAAGATAATTCATATAAAAAAGTTGCTCCGATTGGAAATAATCAAATAATGGCTGTCGATTATCGTGAACCTGAAAGGATTCAAGTGCTGAATAATAAGTCGCCTTATTAATATCATCCACAATAAAGGGGGTAAGCCCTTCTTTTAAGCATTGTTTATACAAAAGCAATCGTCCTATTCGACCATTGCCATCTGCGAAAGGATGAATCCTTTCAAATTGTGCATGAAAGCTTGTTAAGTAATTCAAATCTTTTTGTTTTTTCAAATCATAGCCAATCAGTAAAGAAAGCATCTCATCTTCAGTCTGTTCAACAGAAGCTGTCGCAATTTTTCCTACCTCATTTTGCAATACTTTATAACGACCAACTGGAGCTATCGGGTTATGCTCAGAACTTGTTCCACTTTTTAGAATACGATGCAGTGTTTTAATATAGTCCTCTGTCAGTGGCTCGTTAACGGTATCTAAGATATAATCAAAACATTTAAAATGATTATTCATTTCTACCAAATCATCAATTTTGATTCCTTTTGCATCAATATTTGCGATTGTCTTTGTCTCATAAATTAAGCTAGTCTGCTCTTCTGTCAGACGACTTCCTTCAATTCGGTTAGAATTATAAGCAAAGCGTTTCTGTGTGATATCATAAATACCACCATGTACTTTTCCTTCTCTCTCTGCTAAGAGTCTCGTGATTAAATCCATAATTTCTCCTCGTAGCAATCAGATATAGTTATATCTGTTTTTTTATTGTAAACTTTCCAACCACTTATCAAGATAATCTGATGCAGACTTTGCGCCAGCTGCTTTTGCAACTTGATCTAACTTTTTCCGATTACTTGGCTTCAAAGTAAACTGGAATTGCTTTTTGCGTTCAAAACTTTCAAAATTAGCGACATCTGAAATCTGCTCAGGTTGATGGGTTGCTTCGATAATCTGCGAAATCTCTTTTTCTTTTGGTGTGAATGCCATAACAATCTCCTTCCAATTATATTTATAATTGTATTTGTGTTTATAAACATAATTATATTGTATCATAAATTTTTGAAAAAGTCTGTTCCAGCTCAGTGAAAAACTTTTTGTGTTTTTGATAAAGCTCAGGATTCTCCTTCATATCTGCAATAGAGACCTTATCAATCGTAGAATGATTGAATAGCTCTTTTGCTGGTACAATTCCTAGAAGATTGTCAGTTCCCTTTTCTTTGGCTTCAAGTCCAAGGGCTTCCAGTAATTCTCTTGATGATCCATAGTTTGGTCGAATCATATTTGCTAGAAAATATAACTCAGCAGTAATGTAGGACTCTCTGGTACGATAATCGATTACATCCTTTCTGAACGCTTCTAATCGAGTTGATAGATTGAATTTAGCATTATAACCAAACTCTGAAGGAGTCAAGGGACTAATAATAGCGTGACTGACCGCAACAGCATTTTTTGTAGCTGTCGCAAAATCTGGTCTACAATCAATCAAGATATAGTCAAACTGACCCAACTTCTTCTTTTCGTAGTTATCTTCTAACCAAAGATAAAGGAGCATGTTTTTCTTATCGCTGTTCTCTAAATCTCGCTCCACTGTATCCAACTGAACTGAACCTGGAATAAGACTAACATTTTCCTTGATGTGCTTAACATCCACGTCGCCTCCTTTGAAAGCATTCGCAATTGTATTCTGACTTTCGTAAATATTGTAGCATTGAGTCAAATTACACTGATGGTCTAAATCTATAAAGAGAACCTTATGGCCTTTCCTAGCCAACCATTCTCCATAATTAAATGTCAAAGTTGTTTTTCCAACACCGCCTTTAATAGCAGCAAATGTGATAATCTTCATTCTATTTCTCCTTCTCTTTTTCTATACTTCTATTATACCATTATAATTATATTTGTAAATATGTGTATATTTATATTTATAATTATTTTGCAATGAAGTTTCTCCTTCCCTTTCGCCAGCAATTCCTAGAAAAGGTTATCTCCCCAAATGTAAAGAGAACTGTTCTCTCTGTACGGAAATCATGACTAGATTGAAAACATCAGAAACTTCTACAAGACTTTTTCATCCTCAAATCGTCGGTCAACTTTCTCTTCACGACTACGCAAATGATCCTTAATATCTCTATAATCTGTGTAATGTTTTAGAGTATCGTCAAAGAATTCTTGTAAGGCTCCTTTTTCAATTTGGAATTGTTTGATCAGTTGACTGACATCTTCCAGTCCCATATCTTTGGGAACTCCTAAATCATCCAATAGTTGTACCGCCGCAAGACTATTTTCTGGAGATTGCTGGATGGTTAAAAGTGCTCCTTCAATTTTATGATAACGTCCAAGTCGCTCATCTAGCTGTCTTAATTCCTCTTGGGTAGCCTCTATCTTTTCATTAAAGCGCTCCTCCAAATGTTGAAATTGTGTTCCATCTGTCACGCCGTGCTCGACTAAGAAATTATATTCCTTAATCAGTTCACGCATAGAGGAAATTTGAGCGTTTTTAGTTACAAGTGTTTCTCCATTTTGTTTGGCTAATTGCCTTGCGACAGTCAAGCCCATCATGTATCTATTTTTTTGAGATTGATCAGGATTGAGAAAATAAAAATAGTCTTTCACTTTGATATAGATGGTATAATTTCCATCCTCATTTTTATCAACTTTATGAGAAGGTATTAAAATGGTACCACTATTTAAAGCTCCCATATCCATCTGCACGTAAATGCCTTGCTTGCTTTCTTGCTCGACCTGCCAGGATTCAACTTCCAATTTCAATTCAAAATCATTTGCCGTTTTTTCTTTTGATTCTTGATATTGTTCTTTCAATTCCTCCACATCAAAAACTAACTGATTCTTAGAAATTCTCTCTTTTATTTTTTCAAGAGAATAGAGTCCTTTCTTCGATAATGTATCATCTCGGACATTTCTTTGTTGAGGCTGATCAAGTAATTTATACTTAACAAATTTACCAGAGAACTCAACCTGAAGATCAAGCGCAGCTGCTTTATGTTTAAAATCTTCCAACGAGAGAGAGTGCTTCAGAAGAAAATCAAGACGTTCCTTGATTTCAAACCGATAATTATTTTGTCTCCGCCAAGCAGAATACTTTGTATAAGAATTTTTCATAGTAGGCTCAATAATTTTAGCGCCATACCGTGCCGCATGTTTGTCCGAAATGGCTCTCAAATTTTTCAGGGTTTTCTTTTCCCAGCGAAATTTCTTGAGCGTTGAGGTATTGGTGGTATTGAGTATGATGTGATTATGAAGATGATCTTTATCCGTGTGTGTTGCAATCACAAACTCATAATTTCCACCTGTCAATTCTAACATCGTTTGGCGGCCAATTTCATGAATTTGCTCAGGGGTCAAGTTATCATCTGGAGAAAAAGACTGGATAATGTGATGAGCCAATACTTGTTTTCCTGAAGATAATTCTTTCAAGTCGTCATCTCCTTTTTTAAAGGCTGCAGCCAATTTTGTCATGACCATTTCTTCATCTGCTACGCTATAATCTGAAATCCCATTGCCAGATACTAGCTTCATTTGAAGCTCACCGTTATGATAGACAAGAGGAAAATCAAGATCACTTTCTGCAGTTCCTGATACAAGAGTTTTCGCTTCATTCAGAATATAATTAACAGCTCTCTTCAAATTAGCTGGTGTTTTAATTTGAGTTGGAGATTTAATAACTACCATTCTTCTATATCACTCCTTACCGTTCGTTTCCGTTCCTGTAGACTCTGTTTTTCTGCGCTAGAAAGTTTGGCAGCTACCATCTCTTTCAACTCAGATAGATAGTCAATAACTTGTGCCACTTCCTCTGTCGTAACCCCTTGATTTTCATTGGCATGTTTGGCAATTTGGTTGATGTTCGTTCCCACTCGATTGATGGCAACTCGAAGGTCTTTCAATTCAGAAAAATCAATTTGCACGACTTTTCCTTGCACCAGTTGATTCTTCGCATAGTATTGAAAAGATGGAACTCCCATTTGGGCCATCGCCGTTTTAATTTGACGATCCTCCTCTGGTGTTAGTCGTATCAATTTTTGTATATAGCGTTTCCTATTTTCTCGTTTCTGCATTATTCTTTCTCCTCTTTCTCTCAGAATTTCTGGCATTTTCTGGGCAGACATCAGCCCCTGACTTCCTTCCGGCAAGCGTAGCAAATGGATATCCATTTGCGAAATTTAAAAAAATCAGAGAAGGAGAACCCTACAGTTTTCCTTCTTGATTTTCTCAGTTTTGGGGAAATCCCCAAGCCCCTTTCCTATATCTTTTGGAGTACAACTTCTAACATTTTATCGTAGCCAACTGAAGATGTTTTTGAAAATAGATGATTGCTTATCACTATTTTCTACAATTTTTTCTTTCTGGCCTTGCAACTTTTCAGCTAGGACAGAAAGTTGTTGAGTAGTTAGAGGCTGGAAAATAGACTGCCCAATTTGTATTTCTGTCAGTAAGATTTTTTCTGTGAGTACAGCTTGAAATTCTTCATCTGTAATCATCTTGAGTAGCTCAATATTTTCTTCTTCCCACTCCAAAAGAGCAGGATCTCCTTCAGGTAGTTGAGACTGTTCTTCCTCTAGTTGCTCCAGAATTTTTTGGCGAGTCAAGTCTTTAGCGTTTGGCGATATTCCTACAACTCTGTCTCCATCCATGATTGGAATAAAGTCTGAGAGGATGATGATCAGTTGTTCTTCTTGTTCATTGGTCATGAGTGTTGTCCTCCTTGATGATGGTTTGTTTTTAATTTGACCTTGGGTTTATTTGGGGTGTCCCGTTCGGTCATTTCGAGAAACCCTTCTCTTTTTTTGATTGTGCATCTGCTTTCAACTCCTGCTTGTGTTCTTCGACAGCTTGCTTGCCCTGATCTTTAAACTTCTCCAGTTTTTGTTCAAAACCGCGCTTCGTTTGTTTCTCCTGACTCAATCTTAATTGTTCCAATGCTTGATCCATCCGAACCATTAAACTTTTAGCTTCTTGTTGGACAATATCCAACTGTGCTTCTAAATCAGCAAGTGTCTCCTTATCAGTAGACCACCCAGATAAATAGTTAAAGGAGTACTCTGACGTATCAATACCATAGTATGAAGAAACAACATAAGCGACACTTTCAGCCTGAAGTTCAGCTGTGCTTCTAGTTAGATTTTCTTTTTGAGGATTATCTGCATGATGCAACTCTGCATGAGCCATCTCATGTAAGAAAGTTTTAATAATTTGAGCCTTGTTCATCTCATTACTACGTAAAACAATTTGATTTTCTGGGACAGAATAATATCCATGTTTATTATTTCCCATCTCCTCAAATCGAACCGATACATCATTTTCTTTTGCAATAGCCATCAGGGCACGGTAAAGATTTGCATAGTCCAAATCAGTCAGCTGTTCTTTAACTTCTGCAGCTTTTGGCATATCCTTTCCTTCTGTCTGACTAACATCAAAAACTGGCACTAAACCAAAGAATGTAACTGTTTCTGGTTTCCCATTTTTATCCAATATTGGTTGATTATTCTCATCCTTTTTGATTTTCGTCATAGGTTTAAAAATACGTAAAGCCTTCTCACCTTTTTTCACATAGCGGCCAAAGTTTTCTTTCCACTGCTTGAAAGAAGCTACTTGCCTTGCTTCAGGATTTTGTGCAAGAATTAAGCGTAAGTTGCGATTAGAATAATTATTTAGTTGGCTCATTTTCGTTAGATAGTCTTTGTACTTATCTGAATCCAGAAACTCCTTAATTCCTTCTTTAAGATGACGACTTAATCCTGCCATATCTTTATTCTGAATAAAATCTGCGACTGCAAGACTACCAGCTGCTAAAACAACCTCATCCTCTTGTAGACTCTCCTCGCCCTCTGGTTTAGAACCTAGTTTCGATCTAAAATCATACGGATTCGTTCCCTGAAGCAACTCCTCCTCATCAGAAACACCATCAGCATCCGCATCACTTTTCAAACCCTGTTTTTTGTGGACTTGTTCTTCTAGTTTGATTTCTTCCTCTTGTGATTTCTCAAATTCTTCTCGAACTGTGGTGATCGTTTGTTCAACTTTTTCTGATAAACTTTTGATTTCTTTTTGCCATTTTTCTACAAGAGCTACTTGTTCCAACGGAGAATCCTTAACTCCCAACTTCTCAAACCAAGCAGATAGATTTTCGACCTCAACACTATCCATTCCATCAAAGGAGATAAATCCAAGACGACTATCATGACTACTATCCGAAAAACCAATCGGACTATTTTCTAACACTCCGTAAGGTACTTGAGATAAAAGTTGTTCTGCGTAAGGAGTATCTTCCAAAGCGTAACTAAACTGAGAAATATCTAACTCACTCGCCAATCTCTCCAGATGATACTGAGTGAATATGGTCCCATCTATCTTCATCAATTCTGGGTGTTCTCTCATTTCTCGTGTTCCAAGTCTTTCTTTATGAGCGACTGGGTTAATCTCCTCACCGATATTGTAACGAATGCTATCCTGGATCAGTTCACCATCGGGAGCGTAGATACTAAACTGAATCTTAGTTGGAGAGATGTAGCCTTCTGGGTGACCACCAGTCACTTGTTTTAGCCCTTCCTGATGTAACTGATAGAAGCTCTGGTTGGCCTTGTATAGCTCTCTAGCAAATTCTTGATACGAAATCAGCTCTGTTTCTTTAAATGGCAATATAGGGCCTTCTGGGCGTTCCTCAGACCATTGAAGGCGTACATGGTAGTTCTCCTTATAGATATAATCTTGTTTCCACTCTCTATAAAAGTCTGAATTTGTATCTAGGAGATGATTTTCTCCTGCTGCAGCAACAATCTGATCAAATTTATCATTGTATTTCTTAGCATAATCAAGATATTGATCCCAGGCTTTATGAAATTCTTCTGGAGTTTTTGAGATGTCATTTGGAACACCTAAATTATAGACAGTATCCAAAACTTGAGTAAAAGTTACTGAATCAAGTGAAGTTTTATCTATAGTATTTACTGAAGTTGTTTGTTCAGATTCTTTAGGAACCTCTTCATACTGCTTATTTCTCAAGACAGATAGCATTTCCTCGCCACCATCTTTAACATATTCATCATTAATCGATAGCTGTTCAATCTGGCCATCTCTTTCTCTATAGACACCGAGAATTGTGCCAGTATCTATATCTTCCAGTTGTTTACTTAAATCCCCCTTCACTCTCATTAAAGATGCAGGGACATGAGTAAATTCCTTTTCTTTGAATAACAATAACAAATCAGTATCTTCTGGTCTAATTGCTTTTGAAAGATCCAGATTATTAAATTTCTTTACAGATGAAAGATCGTTAAACACAAAGGAGTCTGACTCTATCACCTCAGGTAATAAGTTCAAAACTTTTAGTTTATCCGACATTCCATTCGCAAATTTTAAATCTTTGAAATGCCCTTTCCCAGCTGCAACATCTTCAACGAATGACTCAGACAAATGTTCTACCCACTCATTATATATAGGTGTTACTCCAGTTAAGTGCATCCAATTTTTCTTGTCAAATTTAACATTTAGAATTTGGAATTGCTTTTCTTCTGGATTCCTATAAACATAATGGATACTTGTCCCTGACATTTCTTTTAAATACCATTGAGCCGAGTCTCTCATTGCGTTTGCATATAAATTTAACGTCCGCATGTTTTTCCTGAATTTTTTATTTGACATTCGATCCTCATCGATGGTAAAATGAAGACGAACATTGGCAGGAAAATCAGGTTGAGAATTTTTCTCAACGGGCTGCGGTGCTGTCCCTGGAGTTTCTACTCCTAAAGAACTGGAATTGCGATTCAATAGTTCGCCCCCAGTGTTAGTCTCTTGATAATTATCAAGGGACTTTTCTTTTTCTTCTGGGACTTCAATTATCTTAATAGGATGAGTATCAAGGCGTGACATCAAGTTATCCAATAATTCATGATTTAAAATCACTTCTCCCTCTTGCTCTTCCAGATAGTGGAACAATGTATTTGGAGTTACCACAAAACCATAGGTAAAGTCTCTTTTACCCAACTCAATCAAGGGATACTCCAGCATTAGTTCAATTGATTGTGATAGATTTTCAAGGGTTCTTTCACCAAAATAGACACCAAAACTGTCTCTTGAAAGGCTTTCTATCTGCTTGTTTGTATTGTAGGCTGCTATAGCAAGTTCACCAATGAACTGGGTTGAAATATCTACTCCCAAAGTTCTCTGATGAGGTTTCAATGCTTGATACAAGGAATCCTGCTCAGGTGTCCCTTTTTTCTTGTATAAATCAATCGTTTGATCATCTATAGAAGTCAAAAGAGAGTGGATGGGAGACAGCACTTCCATTCGCTTATCATTGAGATATTTTGTAGGATGGCTATTTCCTAACTTTGCAAAGACATCATACAGATAGAAATCTGGTGCAAATTCGATTGATAATTCTCCAGATTGAACCCGATTATTTAATTTCTTAGTTAATGCTTCGTTTTCCCGTTTTACCTCTTCATAACTCATCATTCTTCCAGCATTCTCCTCTGTATTAGCAATAGATTCTTGATTATCTAGAGGATGTTTTTCCTGCTTCAGGATTTCATTCCAGTCTGTCTTCTCCTGACCTTCACGTTTTGGTGGTCTTGCATCGACAACTGGAATTTTCTTCTCCCGTAGTTTGGTGATAAAATCTGTACCTGCTTTATCACGATCAACTGCCAGCGTGATGAGATCATCGTATTTGTGATCGTGGAAAAGTGTAGAGATTTCTGCTGCAACAGATAAAAATCTAGATGTACGTGTTAGTTCACTAGACTTGGTATAATCCCTTTCATCCATCGCAAGTTCCCCTCGCTCCTGTAATATTTCAAGAACATAGTGGGATAATACTCCCTCTTTCAATCCTTCCATCGCAACTAGTCTAACATCGTTTAATTCGCCCTTATAAAGCTCATAATAGCTCATCAAATCAATTGGTGCCTCTGCCACAATTAAACGCTTGGGAGAGCCTATAGAAACGTTTAAACCACTAATAGATTCTGATTGATACATAATTTGTTTCAAGTATCCCTTACCAGGATGACGTTCTTGATCAGGAACAAGTCCCTGAAGGCTCGCACCTACCAGTTGCTGATTTCTATCTAAGTATTTAAAAACCAAGACATCTTCTATAACACCATCTTTATCCTTACGTTTAGCTTGGGCTAATACCCCCTTCTCCAGGAAGAAGTCGATTGTATCATCAGAGAGACCTCTAATCTCCTTGAGATAGGTTCTAGCCTCTACAAATGGTTGTTCGTAAGGTGCTAATGTATAGTTGAAAGGTTTTCGCTCTTCCTCTACGGGTTTTGCTTCAGGAAAGGATCCTGTCTCTAAGAATACCATGGCTTCCTTATAGCTGACATTTCGCATTTGTTGCACGAGATTGATGGTATCACCAAAGATGTTTTGAGAATACCAATGCCAGGTATTCTTCACAGTATCAATCTTAAACGAGTCGTGTTCGGCCCAATAATACTCTCGGTGTGACTTTCTCTTCATTTCCATTCCGAGACTACGAGCTACTTCTAAAATATCCAGCGATTTTGCCTGTGCTTTTGTTAAAACCATCCTGTTTCCTCCTCGACCAATTCCTTGAATAAACGATATCCTTCAGGAGTTGCATCTAGTTCACTAACAACTAATGAGTCTTCCTGATTCGTTGTCACAAAAAGATGATGAGCTAATTGATAGAAAGTCTCCTCATCTGTCTGTTTGAATAGCTGCCAAATAGCATAACGTTCTGTAGCTAAATTTTCTAGCTTTAATGCTAAAACTTGTGAGATACTCTCCAGGTATCCTAATTGTATTTTTGGTGTTTCCATCCTACTATCCTTTCTGTATGTTAGGCCACGAATAACTCTTTTAGCTGCGGAGTCAAATCGTTAGCATATAAAAGCAAGCCGTCAATGTTTGTTCCTTTTCGAGTGTATTCGTACCAGTTTTCTTTGTCTTCAGGAGAACTTGCAATCTCATCTTTTCTAGGATGATCATAGACACTTGCTTTTTTATCTCTGAAGACATTTTGTTTAGAAATAAAGACCAATCCTTCTTCTACCCCAATTCTTGCGACTTCATCTGGAGTTAGAAGGGGACGGCCTTGAATTTGTTTATTTTCACTTGATGAGCCATTACGATAACTATGCGATTTTGAGGTGGATCTAGTACGTATAGTCTGCTTACCTGACCTTGTAGAATAGTATTCCATCGTATCCTTGTCATTTGTCCCTAAAAATAGGTGAGTAGCACAGTTATTAAAGATTGTCTTCCAATCGCTTTTATATAGTGATTCTAGCTGATTGACAGCTTGGATGATAATCTTAATAGACATCTCACGACTACGAATAGAAGATAGAACCTGGGCGAAGTTTGGAATACGGCCAATTTGTGCAAACTCGTCGAAGATAAACTGAATGTGGCGAAGATTTTTTCTACTGTAGCCAGGCACTTTTCCTTGCAGGATATCATCAGCCTTATGTGTGAGAACCTCAAAACCAATCGCAAATAAGATTGAGGAAAGAAAATTAAAGGCGTTATTGGTTTCAGGAATAGCAATAAAAACGGCTGTCTTTTTCGTATTCCAGGTATCCATTTCCATGGTATCCTCACTGATCAAGTTTCGTACATCTTCATGATCGAAGATAGAATAGCGAGAAGACAAAATCGCTACCACACTGTTTCTTGTCTCGCCTCTGAAGTTTTGGAATAATTTCCACTGTTTATAAGCATAGTTGTTGGGTTGATGTTCGTTCAATTCTTCAAACATTTGCTCAACAGGGCTTGGTACATCTGGATCCTCTCTATACATATTTCTTAATAGATCCGCAACGTGCCCCAAGTTTGGCATATATAACTGGACTCCAGTTTCAGGATCCTTAGAGTCAAAATAGAGATAACCAATCAATGCACGTTGCAGCATCAACTCTGCTTGAACCCAGAAGTCCTCTCCAGTATGCTCACTCTTCTTCGTTCCCTCAGTAATTGCTTCAGAGATATGATCAATATCTAGCTCAGACTTCATGTAATGAAAAGGATTAAACCGATCTGAATTCTTGAGTCGAATCAAATCAAAGATTTTAACAGCATAGCCAGCTTTCTCAAGCATCTTCCCAACTTCGTGTACCAGGTTTCCTTTAGGATCTGTCACAACAAAATTTGAGTTCATCTGCATTAAATTTGGCAATACAAAAGTAAAGGTTTTACCGTCTCCTGGAAGACCAATGACAATCACATTTTTATTAAGCTGGACATTATAGGCTAAGCGAAAGTTAAATAGCCCCATTTTGACCTGTTTTGAAAAAATCATATTCTTCTCAAAATCAACGTCTTCAAATCGTCTCATTTCCTTCAAAGTCGCGAAACGAGCACTACCTTGTTCTTCTCCCTGACGATATAAATTCTTATCGATAGAAGTATATACAAGCATTGGGAGACCAAATCCAATCAACCCTGCATATAAGGCTCCTGAGTCAAAGAAGAGACCAAAAGAGAAGCGTTCCCAGTGTTCTAGCAACCAACGAAGTCGCAACATTCCCATGAAAGGTACTGCTGCAGTCGAAAGTTGGTAGTAATGGTAAAAGGACTGGAAAATTACAAATGAAAATAGCCCCACCATAAGGTAGGGCCATATAGGCTTTCTAATCATCGTGCTTTTTCCTTTCCAATATCCTTCGTCACTACAGAGATGGTTCCCTTGTACACCGTATGACTCTTGTAGTAGGCTATTTTGTCTTCAGGAGTCATTTCGTGTGGTTTCTTCATTACCTTTTTCGCAAACTCCTCCAATTTTTCTGGGCTTTTCGTGATGTCTGCTAACATCTCTTTGAGAGCCTTTTCTACCAGGGGACGATTTTTTGTTTCAAAGAAGAGATAGGTTGTACCATCTTTTTGATGATAAGTAAAACCCACCTTATACTCTTCCAAGTAATGCTTTAGCTTGGCTAAGTGGACTTCACTGTTTAATAACTTCTCAACATCTTTTTCAGACTTGGTGGCCATAAAGTCGTTGAATAACGTCTCCCCTTCAAAAGTTCGATTTGCTGCCTTATGTTGTTTCTTGTCATAGTGGGCTTTTGCGAGGGCATACAGAGCTTGTATCGTCATCTCCAGAGTAACTTTTCCTTTTAACGCCAGAGAATGACTGACTTTTTCTTGATCCATGTAAAACCTCCTTTATTTTGGATAATTGGACAGTTCTGGATTAGCAATAACCTGGAATCCGTAAGGTGCTGAAGGTTCTTCCTTTACAGTAACTACCAAGCGTTTCTGACTTCTGTTCTCACCGTCTTTCACGGCTACTACATAGGTTAGCTGATAAGTTGCTTCATCAACAATCAAGCTAGATTCCAAAATCACAGACTGCAGTTGACCTGCTTGTCTATCTATCGTTAATTGAGGAGCTACGAAATCAGCCATTTTCCCTTTATCAGAGTAAAGGGCTGGCAAAAAGTAACGTGAAAAGGCATCTAGTTCCCCTGTTTTTGACTGAATGGTTTTTAGATTTGAAAGTTCCTTGGATACGGCCGAGAGTTGCTTTTCTTGATGGTAAACTAGCGTAAGTGATAAGCCAGCAAGTGTCAGACTTCCTGCTAGACTCAATAACACCAAAACTCTTCCTAAATACACCCAAAAAGAGCGTTTAGAAGAGGTTCGAGGTTTGGGAGTTTCATGTTTCAAGGAAGAGGCTTCAGCTTTTTCTTCAGGAGTCTTCTCTTGATGTTTTGTTTTTGGCTGGCGCTTAAAGAAAGAGGTTTTTGCTTCTTTTGGTGCAGCCTCCTGTTTATTCAATGTACCAGGCTTCAGGAAGAGGCTGTCTGCGATTCCCTCAAACGGTAAATAGACATCTTCTTGATAGATCACTACATTCTTTTTATCCAGCTCCTCTACCAATAAAACGGCCTCTGCCTCCTGATGCTTAACCTTGGCATTTTCTCGCTCCAGGGCTTGATAAACAAGGTCTCGATTCTTATACGTTGTGGTCGTGTTTTGTGTCAGATTGGTTAAACGGTACATGTTTTTCAACTCCTTTCAATTTTCCTTCAGCAAGAGCTGTTTCAATATCAGCCCAAGTTAAATTATGTTCGGCCAAGTAGTTTGACCGTTCCTCATGTTTGGCCAGAATGATTTGAGTTTCTAGCTGCTGCAGTTTCTCTTCTTCCTTCTTGGCCTTGCACATATAGTCAGCTAAGCGGTCTTCCGCTTTCTGTTTTTGTTTTTCCAAAGTTTCTAATTTTGTCATTGTTCCTTTTTCCCTTCTGTTGTTTGGTTAGTACTTGGTTTGTTTAATGATGGAATACTCGCCTTTTCGCTGGCGTTCAAGCTGTCTACAATCAAAATGGGGTCAATATGATTTATCAGGTATTTCCCATCTTGCTTGCTGAAGCGAAGCCGTATGGTTCTTGAAGATCCTACGTTTGTTTGGGCGTTAGTATAATCATACTTCTTCTGTAACTGTGTCTGAGTGTATCTCACTTGAGCTAGGGCAACATTATTTTCTTGATCGATGTAGATGGTAGAAGACTTCATCTGTGTATCCACTACATAGCCCTTATAGGTTTGTACCGATGGTTCTTCTTCAGAGTTCACTTCCTGATTGTAAGCAGCTTCTGTCATATAGGGTAAATAGCGATTTCTATTTTCTCCAAGATCCTGCTTATTGAAGTAAGCCGTCAAAAATTCCTTTACATATTCTTGCGTTAGTTCGCTTCCCTCTGCTTTGGTTTCTTGTTGCGTGGTTTCAGCTTCCTGTTTAGCTTTCTTTTGCGCTGAGGTTGCTGCACCAATCCAGAATACGAATCCTAGAACTAACACAACTCCTATAAATATTCCTCCTATTTTAAGGAGTTTCAATTTCTCCATATCTATCATTTTCATGATTTACCTTCTTTCTTTTTTAATTTGGTGTCGCAAATGTATAGTAGTAAGCTGGATAGATAACACGAAAATGGACCTTATCCTGTACACCTTGGATATTACATTCCGAAACGAGGAATGAACCATCTGGGGTCACAGCTTCCACAATCGCAACATGACCGTATTCACCTGGTGTCCCACCAAATCCACCTAGAACGGATACAACAGCCCCTCTCGTTGGTGACGTACTGTACTTCCATCCTTTTGCGACTAGGCTTGTTACCCAATCCTGACCATTGCCAAGGTAACCATAAGATCCAGATAAGTCCGTAATCGTTCCTAGTTCGACTAAACGGTTATAGGCATACCAAGTACATTGGCCAACTGGATAGCCACTTCCTTGTTGTGTCGTCATGGAAGCTTGTGTAGGAGGGTGTTCCACTTTTGACTGATACTCTGCAGGGAAATTCCAGGAAGAAGCTAACTCTCCACCTCCTCGAACTTGTTGAGTGAGAAAAGCGTGGATCTGCTTAGCATTATTCTGGCGCTCTAAGACCTTATCTCCAGAGTTTCCTTCCCAATTTACCAGGAAACGCTCTGTAAGCGTCTCTACATCCTCTGTACTAGTTAGAATTGAAGTTAGTCCTGTAATATAGTAAGGAGTATCCCCCTCCAACATAAAATCCAGCTGCAGTTCCAAATCATACCACTTCTTATTCTTAGATTTTGCATAGTTTAATAATAGAGTATGTCTCGTGGAGCCATCCGCTGTATCTGTCCACTGTCCCAATCCTAAACCTCGTCGAAGAATATTTGGGTATCTTCCGTTATAAATCGCTGGTCCTCCTATAGCTAACCAGGACTCATCATCCCAAGAAGAAGAATCAGCCCCTACTGGAGGGCTAAGGTAATCTCCTTCAGCACGTTTAGGATTAATATTGCTTTCTGTTGCAAAGTTTCCAAGCATGGCTGCCAAACCATTATCTGTCAGCCCTGGTACCTTTTGCTTCAAGTAATCTTTTATCGCTCGTGATTTTTGCCCCAAATCGCCATTAAGTGTGGTAATGACTGAGGTTGTCTGATTGTACGTGACAGATTGAAAGTAAAAGCCTGGATTAACTGATGTCCACTTTTCTTTCTTATCCTTCGTCTCTTTCTCCTCCAATTTTTGATACTGAATGACCTGGTAACCATTTGACGTTACCTTACCAACTTCATCTCCAGTTTTGACCTGAACACCGTCAGACACACGGATATTTCCTACCTCTTCATAAGTAAAGATGGCTTTATCTGTTTTGATGGATACAGTAGTATCATCTGTCACACTGACTTGACCGTCAATAGGAGCTCTTAGAGCTTGTCCTGTTGAAGCTTTTAGTTGTGTTTTCTCATAGATTTCACTCTTAGAGGTATAACCAAACCGCTTCAGGATAACTAAAGGAGCTTGATAAGAAGGGTCGTCTTCCTGGTAAAAGGGATTAGCTAGTTCTTGATAAGAGGGGTATCGACCAACTTCTTTAGTCAAATCCTCTAGCTCTTTATACTCTTCTAACTCGCTATCACTCAACTTAGCCCACTTTAGATCTGACGAGGGGCCATATAAGTCAGCCATCTTTTTCAAGTTATGAGGGTCATCATTCAAATGATTCCAAAGATCATTCAAGGCATCAGAATAGTGATTAAAACCTAACGTCCCAGCCCATTCACCACCAGTTCCCTCATTCCAGTTGCTTTCTGGTTTCCACTCACTACCGTAGCGAAAGTTCATGAAAAAGATCATGTCATCGATGTTTGTCCAATAGTCTACCTTATCATTTGACTTCTCTCGATCTCGTTTACTGATTTGGAGCCAGGACTTGTTCAAATCAAATTCATTTTGTTGGATAGGGCCACTTCCTCCAAAAACTGCCATAAATATCCCTAGAACGGCAAAGATAAGAAACATCAAGAAATAAGACTTGACTGCTAAAGGATTGGATAAGATCGAACGCAGGGGCTTTGTCGCAACCTTCAAAACCTTCCCTGTCCCTCTTGACACCTTCCCAAACTTTGAACGTGCAAGTCGTTTTCTGGCCTGTTTCATCTTTTTGCTGAGTTTTCCTTCCCAGGAGAACTCTCTAGGTGTTCGAGTATACCCTCGCCCTCTGATGAAATTATAGCTTTTATTGAGCTGTCCATAGCTGTGATTGATTGAATACTTGGATAATTTTCCTACAGCATTTAACGCTCTTTTAGAGGCGTTTACCTGGTACTTAAATTGACGAATGTTTTGCCTCGCCTGAACCCAGTCTCCAAGAATCTCATTATCTCTGACTGTCTTCTCAACGTCGTGTCTCGCTTTCATTCGAGCACTTTGTTGTGCACGTTTCTTTAGGCGATTAGGGATATAACTGTCATCAGCATTTTTAGCTCGTTTATAGAGCGTTGTTGCAATTTGTTTTTCTAACTTTGCTCGATCACGTTGTTGCTTAAAGAAAAGACCTCTAGCTGTTGCTTGAGGTCCTTTGTGTAGTTTATAATCTTTGTTCGCTAAGCGATAATTCTTCTTAGCTTCTTTAAATGCAACTCTTGAGTCTAAACGTGCTTCTTTAAGATTTTTTTCTGCATTCAGGGAGGATCCTTCTTTGATCCTCAGCTTACGCTCCTGTTTTAATTGATTGGGATCACTTTCAAACAAAAGAAATCACCTCTCTTTCTATTTTTTAACTATCCGTCGCAACTAATTGATACAGTTTGGTATCTTTAGGAATAGGGTTTTCAAATGGAACAATCGTATCTCCAGCCACAATCAAACCCGTACCTTTTGCTTTTGGTCGCAAGACAAATCGCTCCAACGAAGGCGTAAGAGGAATAACCTGCTCCAGAGCTTCTAGGTCTGTCCGTTTCAGCTTCAGGAGGGCTAGAAACTCACAGTTTGCGACTAGCTTTCTACCTTCTTCCGTAGATAAAACAGTCTCTGGATTCTGTGTAATCCCTGTTGGAATGGCCCCATATTTACGAATACGTGAGTATAGTTCTGTAAAGAAGGTTGCTTGCAGTTTATTTTTGAAGTATAGCTGCAACTCATCAAAGTACAACCATGTAATAGCTTTTCCTTGATTATTGACTACCTGATTCCAGATGAAATCCTGAATCACCAGGAGGGCAAATGGTTTCAATTTACCACTCAACTGCTTGAGATTGAAGATAATAAAGCGACTATTCATATTGACGTTTGTAGGATGTGCGAAAATATCATTTGATCCAACCGTATAAGGTTCAGCCTTCAGCGCCAACTCCTTGGCCACATCTTCAGGTTGACGTTCCAAAACGGCTTGCCAATCCTTAAATGTTGGTTTTTCAAATTCCTCATAGGTCTTTCTCGTTACACGGTCAATCATCGCAAATTCATCGTCTGATACCTCAGAGAATATATTTTCAAACAAGGTTGATAAGAGGTTTGATTTTTGGCCAATCGGGTCACTATCTTCTGCCTGCAGTTTATCCTTATCAGGAAGATCCAACAAGTTAAAGTGATGTTGCGTTCCAGGAGCGATTGTGATAATTTCTGCACCCAATTCTCGACCAATACCAGTGTACTCATCTTCAGCATCGACGATAATAATATTATCTTCAGGGTAACGTAGAGTTGTAGGAATTATCTCTCCACCTTTAGCAAGGACAGACTTTCCTGATCCTGAAGTCCCAAAGATACAACCTGAACCTGTGTTCAAGTCTTTCTTGCGGTCAACTGTGATAGCGTTCTTAGATAGCTGATTCTGGCCATAATAAATTGCACGTGGACTGTTAGATCGAAGATCTACGTTGGTAAATGGGACTTGTGTAGCCAAGTTACTGGTAGTCATATCTCTCATAAAACGGCGTTTCACATTGATAAATGGAATTCCAATCGGTAGAATCGTATTCAAGGATTCTTCCTGGTACAAGTAACACTTATCCAGTTCTACCGTATTCTTACGGACAGATCGTTGAACCTGCTCTGTGTAGATATTCAACTCTTCCAGAGTATCAGCCATGAAGAAAATCGTCATCACACCTGAAAACATTTTTTGGTCATTGTCCTGGAGTTCTTCAGTCCATTTCTCTGTTTCGCGAGATGTCTCCACAGCTTTCCCACCAACGGCCAAGTCACTTCCATAGCCTTCTTTTGCGGCAGCCTTCTGACTCTTGATCATTTCCCTGCGTACACTTGACTTAACTGTCTTGATTTTCTTCAAGGCATCTGCAGTATCATAGGGCTTCGCATGCAGACTAATAGCCAGTTCAATTCCTGTATCCAGGATATTCTTAATCAGTTTGTCATTCAAGAAGGTAGGATATTGTCTAACATACATCACCCTTGCGAAACAATCATCAATTTTCATATAATCTTTTTCAAACTTCAGATAGTTTGGAGCTACAAAGTCCCTGGTTGATAGTCCAGAAATAGCAATGTCTTCATAGTTAAAATCAATAAAGCCTTCTCGTCTCAAGAGTTTTCGGAATATAAGAAGGCGATCTAATCCCTCTAATTCCTTAAAGGAGATTCCTAAGCCACTATACTGACTTTCAATAACGCTAGCTGTATCATCAAGGATTCTTCTAGCTTGATGATCCTGGTCAGTTTGGGTTGTAATCGTCAGATATTTTTCTACCTTGAAGGTATTTTGTTCCTGAGAGAAGCGATCATTGATCATCGCATTGTATTCTTTACGATAATCGTCATACCCATCTCCAACCAAATCATAGCGGATTGAAGATAAGCTATTGCTTTCTACCCTACGATTCAAGATCAATAGCTGCATATCATTATCAATGTCCAGCGAATTAAAAATATCAGCGTTTGTTTCAATGATATCAATTCGCTCATCATCTGTTGCAGTAATGTAGCTTGTATCACCTAGACGGTAGGTCTTTGAAAATTGATCATTTGTAATTTTCATAAGTCCATCGGGTGTCAGCCATTGATAATTAAGACTATTCTGTGTAGAGGCCGTCATGGTACGTCTCAGACGTTTGGCCCGTTCCCGTTCCTCCTTAGAGAGTTTCGGGGTTTTCTTTCGGCCGAATAAATTCATTTCTTGTGTATTCCTTTCTGTCATAATCTGTCTGATAAGAGCGTTCCTGCTTGGTTAACATGAAACGAACATTATCTTTAATTTTCTCATCGAAATAACACCCGAAAATAACAAAAGGCGCTAATAACAAAATATCAACGCCATAAAGAATAGTATCAGGTGCCTTCAGCCAATAGAGGATGGTAGTTACAACTACTGTCAATGCTATCCCAAATAGTAGCACTAACTGTCTCAGTGTCATATATCCTATAACTGGCCTTTCGTAGCTATCTAAAGCCTTTAAAAATTCACTGCCTAAACGTGTCATTCTATTCCTTTCTTTCCATTATCTGGGCCGTAAAAGGTATCTACAATTCCTGCAGAGCGTAAAGCAGATTCCAATGCCGATCTCGCTAGCTCAGAAGCTGCAATACCTCTTACCTTCAATTCCCATAACTCTTCCTCTTTTTCCTTAATTAAATTATCCATCCAAGCATTGTCTTGCACAAGCTCATCTCGCCGTTGGTTGAGTTCTTCCAAATTCATACTTTATCCTTTCCATCAAAAAAACAGCTCTGTTTTTAGAACTGTTTCATTACCTGCTATTTTTATTTATTGAAAAGTCTTTGCCAGAACGATCGTTTTTGTAAATACTTTATCTTCTCTTCTGCTACATTTTTCAGTCTACGTAAACGTTGTGATTCATTGGTTAGACGTTGATTCTCAGAGATAATTTCTCCTTTTTCCTGCTTCAGTCTTTGTTTATCTGATTCTAGTTTTTGATTATCCTTTTCTAACTTCTTGTAATACTCCTCCTCTTCACGATAGTTTCTCAAAATTGTTTTGGCTTGCTCAATTTCTTTTCTCAGCTGGTTGACTTTCTCAGTTTTTTGATTGAAGTTCTCTTCCAACTTCTTAATTTTTGCCTGCAATTCCTGACACTGTTCCTCATAAGTTTTCAAAGTTTTGTACTTCCTTTCATTATCATCTAAAAAGACAAATGCTTCTATGTGGTATTTATCAAAATTCCCATACAGTTTATAGTTTGTTTCCTGATAAACTTTCCTCACTCTAGCAGCAATACTTCTAACCTGTTCAGGTGAAGTAAATTCTTTAGGAACATAAATTTTAGTAGATTCAGGGAAGTGAGCTTTGGCTTCAAACAAGGGAATGCCTTCTTTAGCTAATTTTATCCGTTTAACAGGTTCTGGTCTTCTGGTGTTATAAAATTCAATACCTAGTTGACCATTTAAACGGTAGTATTCAGAATAAGGATAAGTCTCATCAATATCAATCAAGAGCTTTAGAATAACAAAGTCTTCATCTTCAAATACAATCCGTTTCATCGGAGAAATAGCTTTAGGAAAAATATGAGCCGTATGATTGTCATATTCAATCTGAAATTTCTCAATAGTCTTGAAAGCCTCGATAAAAGCATTCAGCTCAGAGGAATACTCAAAGCTACTTTCTAACCCCTTTAACGGGCTCTCTTCACCTGGATAGTAACTAAAGTATGGTTGACCTACATAGCGACCATCTTTTTTCTGGCTACTTCTTGGATTAACCTTGAGACCCGTTTCCAAATCAAAAAGAGTCGCCTGTTCTTTCGGCGTCGTAATAATTTGTGCTCGCCCCTTTAGAGCGAGTGCTTGAAAAGCATTCACAATCTCTTCTTCTCCAGATTCTTTCCGCCATACTGCATAAAACTTCGAAACAGCCATACCATCCCTCCTTCAGCATTCTCTCTTCATTATACCATAATCTAGTTCACCTGCATGATATTCTTAGCCATGCGTTGGCTGCCAAATAGCATAATAATGTAAATGATTCCTTTTGCAATGGCAACTAAAGCACTTGTCCAGGCTCCAGTCTTATCAACTGTCAAGAGATCATTCGTGACAATGGCTGGGTAAAGCATGATAATAACCACTAGAATCAATCCCTGAAGGACAGCCGCAATATAGAGCTTAAAGAAGCCGAAGCAAATTGGACGTAGGCTATCCACCATGTAACAAGCGACAATAATTTTAGCGATTCCCTTATACGTGTAAAGCGTAAAGGAGCGCAACAAGATCAATAACTTAGTTGATATCTGACCAACAAAATCAACGACCCAATAAATAAACTGGAGCATAGCTTTAGCTATAGCATTGACTCCTTTTAAATCTGGCAACTCAGTTTCATACGGACTAATACTTGCGCTAGCCACCGCCTTAATTACAACGTTAAACAACCAAGACAAGGCATCGAAAATCGCATCCACATATAGGATAAAAAAGAGGGCAATGGCATACTTGAGGATTTCTTCAATCCAAAGCTGAAAAGACAACTCGCCTCCGTTGCTTTTAAGATGCTGGTGCCAGTTCATGATATTGATTCCCATAAAAAGGAGAAGAAGCAAAATGCCTACCTTCTCCATCGAACCCGAAACAGTCTCCATCAGCTGATAGGCTGTCGCATTATAGTCTTTCAGACTCATGGTTAGTTGATCAAGTGTGGATTGGTTCATAAAACCACCTCCTTTTTCTTCCTCATACTAGCCAAGAGATTGAAGACCTGAAGCCAAAGCTGTAAAGAGAGCTTTTAAAACAGCACCAATAATTGCGCCCAATATGATACTCTGAAGTCCTTTATCCTTTTTATCATCCAATTCCCGTCTGATTCCGATTACTAAATCCCAGGCACCCCAAGCCGCCCAACCAAGACCGATAATTCCACCGATATCTCCAATTTTGTTAACAAAATCTACAACTGCATCCATTCTTTTTTCTCGCTTTCTTTTTATAAAAAAGGTACTAAGAAAGATTCCTAGTACCTACTTTGTTTATTTAATACTATTTTTCATCCTCTGGACGAAAGGTTAGAGAGAGAGCTGTAATCACAGCTAAGACAACGATAATGGTCGTTTCCCACCAGTGATAAATTGGGACACCTTCAGGCATTATCCAATCTTTGAACCAATGTTCAACACTTGTTGGAGCACTACCTTCTTTTGTCAAAAATGCCCAGTAGCATATAACCAGAAAAGCCACAACAACCTTAAATACAACCCAACCAATTGCTGTCGCAATCAAGCTCTTAATCAGATTAAAGATAAAGAGGAGAAACATGAGTGGAGTCGCAACCATCAAAACGGCAGCTCTCGCAATTACACTCGGTAGATTCTTTATTCCTGACCAAATGGTTTTTCCTAGCCAACGTAGGCCTTTTTTCCACTTCTTCCCTTCAGGTTTGGTGACTTCTGATTTTGTTTTAGTTGGGGTATAGTATCTATATCCACTTCTAGTCACATGTGCATCCATTTTCGTGTCCTTTCTCATCTCTCTTCCCCCTCTTTTTTATGGCTTCATTATACCATAGATGAGGGGGAATTTCTAGATGTTCTATTTTTTATGTTTACGAAGCCCAGCTCCTGCAAGACTCAACAATCCCAAAATCATTCCTACAACTGAAAGCATGCTGCTTGCTGTTCCTGTATTTGGTAGTGAAGGATTCTTAGGTTCTTGTGGTTTTGGCGACTCAGGAGTTTTTGGCTCTGGTTTTGGTTCCGGTTTTGGCTCTTCCTTTTTCGGTTTTTCCAGTTTTGGTTCTGGTTTAGGTTCTTCCTTTTTCGGTTCTTCTGGTTTTGGTGGTTCTGGAGTGTGGGTTGTTACCTTTGCTCCCGTTTCTTGACTGTTGACAATGTTCACAAATTTATTTTCGATTTCTCCACTTGCGATACGTTCAACTTCAATATAGAAGTCGGCATCAAATGTGCCTTTAATTCCTAGAGAGTTTAAGAAATCTTGATTGATAACGTAAGACCACTGACCACCTTTGTCATCCCACTTAACTGTCACAAGTTTCTTGATGAACTCTGAATTTGTACCTTGATTGAACTCAAAGGTAAAGGCATAAGAGCTATCTTTGGCAATCTTATCCCCTGCCTTAACCACTTTACCATCCTTCAATGTCACATCATAAGGTAACACAAGCTCTTTTTCTGCTGTGTATTCTGTACCCTTGATGATACCTTTCCAATTACCAGTATAGCGGTCATGCTTCGTATCGAGCTTATCCAAACCGTCATATTGAGACAACGGATGGTGTCTTTCTGGAATCATTGAACCATCAAGAAGGTACTGAATCAACTCACCCATTTGAACTTCTTTACCGTCAAGGACTTTCTTGCCAGTTTTATCAAGTGCATGTTT
>NZ_CAUQCP010000003.1:0-68951 GCF_963516575.1 uncultured Streptococcus sp. | reverse complement strand
TAGACTAATTTCCACTTCGGCCAGTCAAGTGGAAGTTACTTTGAGAAGTTACCTTTCCAAAATACTTGCCATTTTTACTTGCCATTTGGGAGGGGTTATAGGATAATACCATAGAAGTGAGTTCTGTCCAACTGTCTACGTGGATTAGATATGAGAGATTTGACTCAGGGTTTAAGAAACTTGTGAGATACGGTATTTGACGGGTATTTCATCTCACAAAGGCGTTTTTTTACCTTTTTTGAAAAAATAGGTAGAAAGTTTAAAAAAATTGAAGAAAACCCTTGACAAATCCTGCAAATATTTATATACTGTATGGTAGTAAGATAGTCTTACGAAAAAATATTTTAAAGAAAAACAAAGGAGATAAAACGATGAAAAAAGTTTTATTGACAAGCGCAGTCGCACTCGCAGCATTTGGTGCTGTACAAGCTGTTTCAGCTGATGATTCATATGCAAGCTTAATTAAGGATGCTCTTGGAGTTAAGGTCAGTGATGAAGTTAAAGTTGATGATGCAGTAGCTAAGGTTAAAGCTCTTCAACCTGTTGTAAATGCATTGCGTGCAGCTAATTCAGCTCTACAAGCTTCAACAAAAGCTCAAAAGGCAGCAGAGGAAAAACTTACAGAAGCTCAACAAGCTTATTCTGATGCCGTTAAAGCTCTTCGTGATGCTGAACTAAAAAGAGGTGATGCAGAAGGACAAAAAGCAATTTTTACAGAATTACAAGCAAAAGTAGATGCTAAGACAGCTAAAGATTCAGCAGAATTGGCAACTAAAAAAGCTGAATTAGGTGAAAAAGAAGAAGGTAAACGTTCAGGAGCATATTTAGTATTAGATAATGCTAAGGTAGCCTTGGAAAAAGCTCAGAACGCAGTTAATGCTCAATATGATAAAAAACCACTTGGTGGTGATGTAGAAGCTACAGAGAAATACGAAGCTGACAAATTAAAAGTTGAGTCAGCATTGGCAAAAGCTCAACAAGCTTATTCTGATGCTAATGAAAAAGTTTCTACTTTGGAAAAAGAAGTTAAAGAGCTAGAAGCCACTGTAAAAGCAGAAAAACAAGACTCTGAAAAACTTACAAAAGCTATTGAGGCTTTGACTAAAGCAATTACTGACGGTACAGGTCTATTGGAAGAAGGTCAAACTTTTGCTAAGCTAGTAGAAGTTAAGAGTGCTAAATACACAGCAGTTGGAGAAGCTACTACTAAGTTGTTCGATGCAGATACTGCGCTAAGAACTGCGAAAGCTAATTATAAAGAAGCAGAAGAAAAAGCTAAAGCTGAATATAAAAAACAAAATGTAGCATTCGTATTGGAAGATGTTATTAAAGCAGACACACCAACTCCAGCAGCTGTAGTTAAATTCGGTTGGAATAAAGATACTAAAGGTAACTGGACTTATGTAGTAGACTCAAAAGGTACAAAAGCAACAGGTTGGGTTAATGATCAAGGAACTTGGTACTACCTAAATGCTGAAGGTATTATGCAAACTGGTTGGGTTAAAGATAACGGTACTTGGTACTACTTGAAATCATCAGGTGCAATGGCAACTGGTTGGGTTAAAGATAACGGTACTTGGTACTACTTGAAATCATCAGGTGCAATGGCAACTGGTTGGTATCAAGTTGGTGGTAACTGGTACTACTCATACGCATCAGGAGCTCTTGCAGTTAGCACTACTACACCAGATGGTTACACAGTAAACGAAAATGGTGAATGGGTATAATACCAATCAATAAACAAAGACTAGGAGTAAAATCTCCTAGTTTTTTGTTGGCTCTTTGTCAACTGTAGTGGATTGAAGAAAAGTGGCTCTTTGTCAACTGTAGTGGGTTGATGAAAAGCTAAGATCTAGAAAGGACACATTTCGTCCTTTCTTTTTTGATATTTAGAGCGATGAAAATCCGTTTTTTGAAGTTTTCAAAGTTCCGAAATCCAAAGGCATTGCACTTGATAAGTTTGATAAGATTATTGGTCGCTTCTAATTTGGCATTAGAATAGGGTAACTGAAGGGCATTGACGATTTTCTCTTTGTCCTTTAGAAAGGTTTTAAAGACAGTCTGAAAAAGAGGATAAACTTTCTTTAGATTGTTTTCAATGAGTCCGAAAAATTTTTCTGGTTCCATATTCTGAAAGTGAAAAAGCAAGAGTTGATAGAGTTGATAGAGATGATAGTGGTGTTTCAAGTATTCTGAATAGCTCAAAAGCCTGTCTAGGATTTCTTTATTGGTTAAGTGCATACGAAAAGTAGGGTGATAAAAACGCTTATCACTGAGTTTACGACTATCCTGTTGAATGAGCTTTCAGTAGCGCTTGATAACCTTGTATTCATGGGATTTTCGCTCAAACTGATTCATGATTTGGACACGCACACGACTCAAAATCCGGCTCAAGTGTTGGACTATGTGAAAAGCCAGCGTCTTTGGGAGCTGGCTGGTAATTTTG
The DNA here is from genome assembly GCF_963516575.1 of uncultured Streptococcus sp. GTDB lineage: Bacteria > Bacillota > Bacilli > Lactobacillales > Streptococcaceae > Streptococcus. The sequence goes on along the minus strand of NZ_CAUQCP010000003.1, from coordinate 66,505 downwards.
GCTTATAGCACTAGTACAAACCATCCGTTAGACGGCTGGTTGTGATTTAGAAGCTAGTTTTTGTCTGCCCTCTTTTATACAACTTTTTACCAATTATTTTTTAATCTAAATTATTAAAGTTGTCTAATTCTATACGTAATTTTGATTCAATATTCTCTAAATTTTTCAAAATATCACTATTATTTTCTTTAATCGTACTTGCAAGTTTTGAAACAAGATACAGTTCATCCTCTATTTTTCCTTTAAGGATTTTAGTTTGATTTTTCGTTTTCATATCTAATTCTTTTTTTATTAGAGAAATTGAAATACTCATAAATACTGAAAGAATAATTAAACAAATCAATGTTAATATGATAAGTTTTATCCAAAAAGGCAAATTCTTAATCCAAACATAATCACTAAGTGGAGTAAAAAAATTTAAATTACTTTGTTCTAGTATAATTACAGCAGTATACTCAGAAATATATATGATATTAAATAGTAATTTTGTAACTGCTCCTATTTTAGTTAGTTCCTTCTTTTTCTCATTTTCAGTTTCAGCCTCTACAAATTTAAAAATATTATCAATTACATAGTTTATACCAACTCCTACACCAATTGTATAAAATGTTTTAATTGAGTCTGATAAATTTGTAACACTTCCCGTACTAATAAGCAGTGTAGGAAAAACAATAAAAAATATAGCCAAAAAATAAATAAATAATCCAAATGGTTCATTTTTATAAGCATTTCTTAAAGTTTTTATTCCTATAATCGTACAAAATATAAAGTACACCAAAAAATATAAACTATAAAATAAAGTAAAGCAAAATTTTTCTGAATTATATATTGTAAGAATAAGAAGAATGAAGAAAATCAAAGTTGCAACTAAAAAAATTTTTTCATATGAAAAAATTCTTTTATATTTTTTATTTTTCATAACATAAACCTTTCATTAATGAATGTTTAATTTGAATCGTATATAGAAATTAATTAAATGTCCATATACGATTTAAACTGCATTTCAAATTAAGACACTTCTACTTTAATTCATTACCTATTATATTTAATTTACTACTAAAAAGAGTATTGCTTTTTAGTATATAATCTTCATAACTATAGTATATATAATATAGCACTTTATTGTTCTCGAATAAGTCTATTATCTTCTCTCAGTATTTTATTAATGTCCGTAGTTTTCCGGAACCATTTTTACCAACAATAACTGATAGGTCTTTTATATTATTAGTGTATGGACCATATTTTTAGTTCCAAGAACGCCATCTTGACCAGATGGTTTTCTTGACCGTTAGTACTTGTCTTGCAACAACGCCTCAAATTCAGCGACAGTCATGCCTAATTGTTCACTTGCAAATTCAGAGGTTAAAACATGTTGGCGTACTAAATCTAGAAAGGTAAAGATTTGTCCTTCAACTTTTCCATGTTTCAGTCCCTGTTCAATGCCCTCTGCGCGACCACGTTCAAGATCACGTTCTAAGCCCTTCTCCTCCGCTTGTTCCAAAGCATAGTCCTGTGCTAACAAGGATTGTTCTTCGCGCATACGTAGTTGACTAAACATTTTCCTGTCCTCCTCGGACCAGCTTTTGTAGTCTAGCAGTTGGTCTGCCTGACTGATGACTCGCTCGGGTTCTTGGGTAAAGGGTTTATTCCCGAAAAACTCCAACCACGGCTTGCGAACCTCATCTTTGCTGGTTTCTCTGTATTTTTTTAATTCTTATTTATGATGGTCTTTCAATAATTCTTCAAACTCAGAGACAGTCATACCCAGCTGATGGCTGGCAAATTCAGAGCTTAAAACATGTTGGTGAACTAAATCAAGAAAGGTAAAAATTTGTCCTTCAATTTTCCCTCGCTCTAGTCCCTGTTCAATACCTTCTGCTCGCCCACGTTCTAAGCCTTTTTCCTCAGCTTGTTCTAAGGCATAGTCATGAGCCAATAATGCTTGTTCTTCACGCATACGTAGTTGACTAAACATTTTCCTGTCCTCCTCGAGCCAGCTCCTGTAGTCCAGCAGTTGGTCTGCCTGACTGATAGCTCGCTCGGGTTCTTGGGTAAAGGGTTTATTCCCAAAAAACTCCAACCACGGTTTGCGAACCTTGTCCTTGCTGGTTTCTCTATATTTTTTTAGTTCCAAGAATGCCATTTTGACTAGATGGTTTTCTTGTCCATTATTTGTGATGGTTAAGGTTTCACCTGTCGTGTCTTCGCGCATACTAAAACTGTGAAAGGCCAAATCATCTTGAAAATAATTACTATCCACGATAGCAATAGCATAAACTGGTGCAATATGTTTATAACTCTGGTGTGTATCACCTTCTCGTTGGCGAATTTTTTCTAGGTTTTGATTGACCTGACTACATAGATAAGCCCATAGGCGATTGATGAAAAAATTCTGATGATGCACTTGAATCTCAATGATTACTTGAGTACCGTTGTCCAACTCCGCCAAGACGTCTATACTGGTATAGAAATCCTGCGCCGAGTACGGCATGGAAGGCAAGACGTGAATGTTGCTTCCCTCCAAAATAGTCACATTTTTAGCTGATAAGTCCAGCATATCGCGGATAAATTGGCAAGTGATTTCTGGATTACTAAAGATTTTCTTAGCAACCAAATCATTGGTCGGGCTGATGCCTGGATGACGTAATGTCATACTTTCTCTCCTTTCATTATAGCACATTTTTAAATCTAGGTTTACTAGATTCTCTGGCTCTATCTATTTATTCGGAAAAAGTATGAAAAATGCTTGGTCTGGCTCTTCCCAATGGTATTTTTTGGTGCTTTCCTTTATAATGGGTGTATGGATAAGAAAAAATTATTATTGATTGATGGGTCTTCTGTTGCTTTTCGGGCGTTTTTTGCGCTCTATCAGCAGTTGGACCGTTTTAAGAATGCGGCTGGTTTGCATACCAATGCGATTTATGGCTTTCAGTTGATGTTAAGCCATTTGTTGGAACGGGTTGAGCCGAGTCATATTTTGGTGGCTTTTGATGCGGGAAAGACGACCTTCCGTACAGAGATGTATGCGGACTATAAGGGTGGTCGGGCTAAGACACCTGATGAGTTTCGTGAGCAATTTCCTTTCATTCGTGAGTTGTTGGATCATATGGGGATTCGTCACTATGAGTTGGCTCAGTATGAGGCGGATGACATCATCGGGACACTGGATAAACTAGCTGAGCAGGATGGTTTTGATATTACCATTGTCAGTGGGGACAAGGATTTGATTCAGCTGACGGATGAGCATACGGTGGTTGAAATTTCTAAGAAAGGTGTGGCTGAGTTTGAGGCCTTTACGCCAGAATATCTCATGGAAAAGATGGGCATCACACCGACTCAGTTTATCGATCTTAAGGCGCTCATGGGTGATAAGTCGGATAATATCCCTGGGGTGACCAAAATCGGGGAAAAGACGGGTATCAAGCTCTTGCTGGAGCATGGTTCGCTTGAGGGGATTTATGAAAATATTGATGGGATGAAGGCTTCTAAGATGAAGGAAAATCTCATCAATGATAAGGAACAGGCTTTTTTGTCAAAAACACTGGCGACCATTGATACCAAGGCACCGATTGAGATTGGTTTGGAGGATTTGGTCTATAGTGGTCCAGATGTGGAAAATCTTGGGAAATTCTACGATGAGATGGGTTTTAAACAGCTCAAACAGGCTTTAAATGCATCGTCAGCTGATGTGGTTGAGAGTTTGAACTTTACTATCGTTGACCAAATCAGTCAAGATATGCTGAGTGAAGAGTCTATCTTCCATTTTGAGCTTTTTGGTGAGAATTACCATACGGATGATTTGGTTGGATTTGCTTGGTCTTGTGGGGCTAAGCTTTATGCTACAGACAAACTTGAACTTTTGCAGGATCCGATTTTCAAGGATTTTCTAGAAAAAACACCTCTGAGAGTGTATGACTTTAAGAAGGCTAAAGTTCTCTTGAATCGTTTTGGTGTGAATTTGCAGGCGCCTGCTTTTGACAGCCGTTTGGCTAAATACCTCCTTTCGACTGTGGAGGACAATGAAATTGCGACTATTGCTAGTCTTTATGGTCAGACTTATTTGGTTGATGATGAGACTTTCTATGGTAAGGGTATAAAGAAGGCTCTTCCTGAACGCGAGAAATTCTTGAATCATTTGGCTCGGAAGATTGCAGTTTTGGTTGAAACAGAGCCTGTTTTACTTGAAAAACTCAGCGAAAATGAGCAATTAGAACTTCTTTATGATATGGAGCAACCTCTAGCCTCTGTTCTTGCTAAGATGGAAATTGCTGGAATTACGGTCAAGAAAGAAACCTTACTTGAGATGCAGGCTGAAAATGAGCTTGTTATTGAAAAACTGACTCAGGAGATTTACGAACTGGCGGGTGAGGAGTTTAATATCAACTCGCCTAAGCAGTTGGGTGTGCTTCTCTTTGAGAAGTTGGGCCTTCCTCTAGAATATACCAAGAAAACCAAGACAGGTTACTCGACAGCGGTGGATGTGTTGGAGCGTCTAGCTCCTATTGCGCCAATTGTTAAGAAAATTCTAGATTACCGTCAGATTACTAAGATTCAGTCTACTTATGTAATTGGCTTGCAGGATTGGATTTTGGCTGATGGTAAGATTCATACCCGCTATGTGCAGGATTTAACCCAGACTGGGCGTCTGTCTAGTGTGGATCCAAACTTGCAAAATATTCCTGTGCGTTTGGAGCAAGGCCGTCTCATTCGTAAGGCTTTTGTGCCTGAGTGGGAGGATAGTGTGTTACTCAGCTCTGACTATTCACAGATTGAATTGCGCGTTTTGGCGCATATCTCTAAGGATGAGCACTTGATTAAGGCCTTCCAAGAGGGGGCAGATATCCATACTTCGACAGCTATGCGGGTCTTTGGCATTGAGCGTCCTGAGGATGTGACTGCAAATGACCGTCGCAATGCCAAGGCTGTCAACTTTGGAGTGGTTTACGGGATTTCAGACTTTGGCTTGTCAAATAATTTGGGTATTAGCCGTAAGGAAGCTAAGGCCTACATTGATACCTACTTTGAACGCTTCCCAGGTATTAAAAACTACATGGATGAAGTGGTGCGTGAGGCGCGTGATAAGGGCTATGTAGAGACCCTCTTCAAGCGTCGTCGTGAGTTGCCAGATATCAATTCGCGCAACTTCAATATTCGTGGTTTTGCAGAGCGGACAGCTATCAACTCTCCTATCCAGGGATCGGCGGCAGATATTCTCAAGATTGCTATGATTCAGCTGGATAAAGCCTTGGTTGCAGGTGGTTATCAGACTAAGATGCTGTTACAAGTGCACGATGAAATCGTCCTTGAAGTTCCTAAGTCTGAACTAGCAGAGATGAAAAAATTGGTCAAACAAACCATGGAAGAAGCCATTCAACTCAGTGTTCCCCTCATCGCAGATGAGAATGAAGGGGCAACCTGGTACGAGGCTAAATAAAAAAGCTATATAGAGTTTGAAGCACTTGTTTTCAAACTCTTTTTCATGTTTTTCTGTAAGCAGTTTCCTTGACATTTTTTTGGTTTTGCGCTATCATATGTCCATATAATATATGGGAGTCTGTGTACAGTCTGAGAGGAAGTGTTAAACTTCGACCGCACCTGATCTGGGTAATGCCAGCGTAGGGAACGATACTTAGTCTATTCTGCACCTTTTCCATATATGGTAAAGGTTTTTCTTTTTATCAAAGGAAAACGAGAAGAGGAGGTTGTTATGAAAGCAAGCATTGCCTTGCAAATTTTACCCCTATCACAGGGGATTGATCGGATTGCTGTTATCGATCAAGTCATTGCTTATCTGCAAGCTCAAGAAGTGACCATGGTGGTGACACCATTTGAAACGGTCTTGGAAGGGGAGTTTGATGAGCTCATGCGCATTCTCAAAGAAGCGCTGGAAGTGGCAGGGCAGGAGGCAGATAATATCTTTGCCAATGTCAAAATAAATGTAGGAGAGATTTTAAGTATTGATGAGAAACTTGAAAAGTATACTGAGACGACACATTAGTCTATTGGGTTTTCTAGGAGTCTTGTCAATCTGGCAGTTAGTAGGTTTTCTTAAACTGCTCCCCAAGTTTATCCTGCCGACACCTCTTGAGATTCTTCAGGCCTTTGTTCGTGACAGAGAATTTCTCTGGCACCATAGCTGGGCCACCTTGAGAGTGGCTTTACTGGGGCTGGTTTTGGGAGTCTTGATTGCCTGTTTCATGGCTGTGCTTATGGACAGTTTGACGTGGCTTAATGACCTGATTTACCCTATGATGGTGGTCGTTCAGACTATTCCGACCATTGCAATAGCTCCTATTCTGGTCTTGTGGCTAGGTTATGGAATTTTGCCCAAGATTGTCTTGATTATCTTAACGACAACCTTCCCCATCATCGTCAGCATTTTGGACGGTTTTAGGCATTGTGACAAGGATATGCTGACCTTGTTTAGTCTGATGCGGGCCAAGCCTTGGCAAATCCTGTGGCATTTTAAAATTCCAGTCAGCCTGCCTTACTTTTATGCAGGTCTGAGGGTCAGTGTCTCCTACGCCTTTATCACAACAGTGGTATCTGAGTGGTTGGGAGGCTTCGAGGGACTAGGTGTCTACATGATTCAGTCCAAGAAACTGTTTCAGTATGATACCATGTTTGCTATTATTATTCTGGTATCGATTATCAGCCTTTTGGGTATGAAGCTGGTTGATGTCAGTGAAAAATATGTTATTAAATGGAAACGTTCGTAGAATTAGAATGTTTCTGAAAAAGAAAAGAGGAAATCAAAATGAAGAAAACATGGAAAGTGTTTTTAACTGTTTTAACAGCTCTTGTAGCTGTTGTGCTTGTAGCTTGTGGTCAAGGAACTGCTTCGAAGGACAACAAAGAGGCAGAACTCAAGAAGATTGACTTTATCCTAGACTGGACACCAAATACTAACCACACAGGACTTTATGTTGCCAAGGAAAAAGGTTATTTCAAAGAAGCTGGAGTGGATGTTGATTTGAAATTGCCACCAGAAGAAAGTTCTTCTGACTTGGTTATCAATGGTAAGGCGCCATTTGCAGTGTATTTCCAAGACTACATGGCTAAGAAGTTAGAAAAAGGGGCAGGAATCACTGCCGTTGCAGCTATCGTAGAACACAATACATCAGGAATCATTTCTCGTAAATCTGACAATGTAGCTAGTCCAAAAGACCTGGTTGGTAAGAAATACGGGACTTGGAATGACCCAACTGAACTTGCTATGTTGAAAACCTTGGTAGAATCACAAGGTGGGGACTTTGAGAAGGTTGAAAAAGTACCAAATAACGACTCAAACTCTATCACACCGATTGCTAATGGAGTATTTGATACTGCATGGATCTACTACGGATGGGATGGTATTCTTGCAAAATCTCAAGGTGTAGATGCTAACTTCTTGTACTTGAAAGACTATGTCAAGGAGTTTGATTACTACTCACCAGTTATTATCGCAAACAACGACTATTTGAAAGACAACAAAGAAGAAGCTCGCAAAGTCATCCAAGCTATCAAAAAAGGCTACCAATATGCCATGGAGCATCCAGAAGAAGCAGCTGATATCCTCATCAAGAACGCACCTGAACTTCAGGAAAAACGTGACTTTGTCATCGAATCTCAAAAATACTTGTCAAAAGAATACGCAAGCGACAAGGAAAAATGGGGTCAATTTGATGCAGCTCGCTGGAATGCCTTCTACAAATGGGATAAAGAAAATGGTATCCTTAAAGAAGACTTGACAGATAAAGGCTTCACCAACGAATTTGTGAAATAATGACAGAAATTAGATTAGAACACGTCAGTTATGCCTATGGTCAAGATAGGATTTTAGAGGACATTAACCTGCAGGTGACTTCAGGTGAAGTGGTTTCTATTCTGGGTCCAAGTGGTGTTGGAAAAACCACTCTCTTTAATCTAATCGCTGGGATTTTAGAAGTTCAGTCAGGGAGAATTGTTCTGGATGGTGAAGAAAATCCCAAGGGGCGCGTGAGTTATATGTTGCAAAAGGATCTGCTCTTGGAGCACAAGACGGTGCTTGGTAATATCATTTTGCCCCTCTTGATTCAAAAAGTGGATAAGGCTGAAGCTATTGCTCGCGCAGATGAAATTCTTGCGACCTTCCAGTTGACAGCTGTACGGGACAAGTATCCTCATGAACTTAGTGGCGGGATGCGCCAGCGTGTAGCCTTGCTTCGAACTTACCTTTTCGGGCACAAGCTCTTTCTCTTAGACGAGGCCTTTAGCGCCTTGGATGAGATGACCAAGATGGAACTCCACGCTTGGTATCTTGAAATTCACAAGCAGTTGCAGCTAACAACCTTGATTATTACTCACAGTATCGAGGAGGCCCTCAATCTCAGTGACCGCATCTATATCTTAAAAAATCGTCCTGGGCAGATTGTTTCAGAAATTAAACTAGATTGGTCTGAAGATGAGGACAAGGAAGTTCAAAAGATTGCCTACAAACGTCAAATCTTGGCAGAATTAGGCTTAGATGAGTAGGAAAATAGGGAGTTGGTGAAGATTATCCTTTACCAGCGCCCTTTTTCTTTTAAAAATGAGAAAATTTCGGTATAATAGTCAAAGATAGTCAAGGTTTAGAGAGGTGGGTTTGTTATGAGATTTAAAAATACATCGGATCATATTGAGGCCTACATCAAGGCGATTTTAGATCAATCTGGTATTGTGGAGTTGCAACGGAGTCAGTTGGCAGATACCTTTCAGGTTGTTCCTAGTCAGATTAACTATGTGATCAAGACACGCTTTACGGAAAGTAGAGGCTACTTGGTTGAAAGTAAGCGTGGTGGTGGAGGCTACATTCGGATAGGACGGATTGAGTTTTCTAGTCATCATGAAATGCTCAGGGAGCTGCTTTACTCGATTGGTGAGCGGGTCAGTCAAGAAATTTATGAGGATATTCTCCAGCTTTTGGTTGAGCAGGAATTGATGACCAAGCAGGAGCTGAATTTGCTGATGACAGTAGCTTTGGATCGCGTTCTAGGAGAAGAAGCTCCAGTCCTTCGAGCTAACATGCTACGACAGGTTATACAAGAGGTAGATAGAAAAGGGAAGTAAGATGAACTATTCAAAAGCATTGAATGAATGTATCGAAAGTGCCTACATGGTTGCTGGCCATTTTGGAGCTCGTTACCTAGAGTCTTGGCACTTGTTGATTGCTATGTCTAATCACAGTTATAGTGTGGCAGGGGCAACTTTAAATGATTATCCATATGAGATGGACCGTTTAGAAGAGGTGGCTTTGGAACTGACTGAAACGGACTATAGCCAGGATGAAACCTTTACGGAATTGCCGTTCTCCCATCGTTTGCAGGTTCTTTTTGACGAAGCAGAGTACGTAGCGTCAGTGGTCCATGCTAAGGTGCTAGGGACAGAGCATGTCCTCTATGCGATTTTGCATGATGGAAATGCCTTGGCGACTCGTATCTTGGAGAGGGCTGGTTTTTCTTATGAAGACAAGAAAGATCAGGTCAAGATTGCTGCCCTACGTCGAAATCTAGAAGAACGTGCAGGCTGGACTCGTGAAGATCTCAAGGCTCTACGCCAACGCCATCGTACAGTAGCTGACAAGCAAAATTCTATGGCTAATATGATGGGGATGCCCCAGACTTCAAGCGGTGGTCTCGAGGACTATACGCATGATTTGACAGAGCAAGCTCGTTCTGGCAAGTTAGAGCCAGTCATCGGTCGGGACAAGGAAATCTCGCGTATGATTCAAATATTGAGTCGGAAGACAAAGAATAATCCTGTCTTGGTTGGGGATGCTGGTGTCGGGAAAACAGCGCTGGCGCTTGGTCTTGCTCAGCGTATTGCTAGTGGTGATGTGCCTGCAGAAATGGCTAAGATGCGCGTGTTAGAGCTTGATTTGATGAATGTCGTTGCAGGGACACGCTTCCGTGGTGACTTTGAAGAGCGCATGAATAATATCATTAAGGATATTGAAGAAGATGGGCAAGTCATCCTCTTTATCGATGAACTCCACACTATCATGGGTTCTGGGAGTGGAATTGACTCAACTCTTGATGCGGCCAATATCTTGAAACCAGCCTTGGCGCGTGGAACTTTGAGAACTGTTGGTGCCACCACTCAGGAAGAGTACCAAAAACACATTGAAAAAGACGCAGCTCTTTCTCGTCGTTTCGCCAAAGTAACGATTGAAGAGCCAAGTGTGGCAGACAGCATGACTATTTTGCAAGGTTTGAAGGCGACTTATGAGAAACATCATCGTGTGCAAATCACAGATGGAGCGGTTGAAACAGCTGTCAAGATGGCTCATCGTTACTTGACCAGTCGCCATTTGCCAGACTCTGCTATTGATCTCTTGGATGAGGCAGCAGCAACAGTGCAAAATAAGGCAAAGCATGTGAAAGCAGACGATTCTGGCTTGAGTCCAGCTGACAAGGCCTTGATGGATGGCAAGTGGAAACAGGCAACTCAGCTAATCGCAAAAGAAGAGGAAGTCCCTGTCTATAAAGATTTGGTGACAGAGTCTGATATTTTGACTACCTTGAGTCGTTTATCAGGTATTCCAGTCCAAAAACTGACTCAGACTGACGCTAAGAAATACCTGAATCTGGAAGCTGAATTGCACAAACGTGTCATCGGTCAAGATCAAGCAGTTTCAAGCATTAGCCGTGCGATTCGCCGCAACCAGTCAGGGATTCGCAGTCACAAGCGTCCGATCGGTTCCTTTATGTTCCTAGGACCAACAGGTGTCGGCAAGACCGAATTGGCCAAGGCTTTGGCAGAAGTTCTTTTTGATGACGAATCAGCCCTTATCCGCTTTGATATGAGTGAGTATATGGAGAAATTCGCAGCCAGCCGTCTCAATGGGGCTCCTCCGGGCTATGTGGGCTACGAAGAAGGTGGAGAGTTGACAGAGAAGGTTCGCAACAAACCATACTCTGTTCTCCTATTTGACGAGGTAGAGAAGGCCCACCCAGATATCTTTAATGTTCTCTTGCAGGTTCTGGATGACGGTGTCTTGACCGATAGCAAGGGCCGCAAGGTCGACTTTTCAAATACCATTATCATCATGACGTCAAACCTTGGTGCGACAGCCCTTCGGGATGACAAGACAGTCGGCTTTGGAGCTAAGGATATCCGTTTTGACCAGGAAAATATGGAAAAACGTATGTTTGAAGAGCTGAAAAAGGCTTACAGACCGGAGTTTATTAACCGTATTGATGAAAAGGTGGTCTTCCATAGCCTATCTAGCGACCATATGCAGGAAGTGGTGAAGATTATGGTCAAACCTTTAGTGGCAAGTTTGGCTGAAAAAGGAATTGACTTGAAATTACAAGCTTCCGCACTGAAATTATTGGCAAATCAAGGATATGACCCAGAGATGGGAGCCCGTCCACTTCGCAGAACCCTGCAAACAGAAGTGGAAGATAAGTTGGCAGAACTTCTTCTTAAGGGAGATTTAGTGGCAGGCAGCACACTTAAGATTGGTGTCAAAGCAGGCCAATTAAAATTTGATATTGCATAAAAATGGAGAATCAGGAGCAATCTTGATTTTCTTTTTTGCTACTTTTTTATAAAAAATGATAAAAAACTATTGACAAAACAAAAATATAGTATATAATAAAAACATAGAGAATAAAAATATCAAAAAATATAAAAAGGTAATGCGTTTATGAAAAAGAAAACAGCAGTGGTATTTGGTACCTTCGCTCCGCTTCATCAAGGTCATATCGATCTGATCCAGCGTGCGAAGCGACAGTGTGACCAGGTTTGGGTAGTTGTTTCGGGCTATGAGGGAGACCGTGGTGAGCAGGTTGGGTTGACATTGCAAAAGAGATTTCGCTATATTCGGGAAGCTTTTCGTGATGATGAGTTGACCTCTGTTTGCAAGCTAGATGAAACCAATCTTCCCCGTTACCCTATGGGCTGGCAGGAGTGGTTGAATCAGATGTTAGCGGAGATTTCCTATGATGAAACCCAGCAGGAACTGATCTTCTTTGTAGGAGAAGCAGACTACCAGCAAGAATTATCTAAACGTGGTTTTGAGACTGTCTTGCAAGAAAGAAAGTTTGGTATCTCAGCGACTATGATTCGAGAAAATCCAAGCAAATATTGGAAATATATTGCTCAACCCTTCCGACGTCAGTTTACAAAGAAAGTGTTGATTATGGGAAGTGCCAGCAATGGGAAGACCACTCTGGCCAAGGATTTGGCAAGGTATTACGATGCACCAGTTAGTTTGGAATACGCACGTGAGTACCAGATCAAAAACAATGTCCGCGACGATGAATTGACTCCAAAGGATTACTATTATCTGCTCTTGGGGCAATATGATCAGACGTCCAAGTTAATTGACAGTAATGCCAATAGGGGACTGGTGATAGCTGACACAAACTCCTTAGTAACCAAGGGCTACTATGATTATTACATGGAGACTGAGGATCAAGAGGACTTATCAGGAGAAACCTTTGATAATCTCTTTGTTTCGATCTTGGCTAAGGAAAAATGGGACTTGATTCTCTTTGTGCAGCCTGTCGGCTCCTATGTCAATGATGGGTTTAGAGATATGACCATGGCAGAAGACCATATTCGTCATAGTTTTTCCCAGCATTTGGATCAGATGAGGGAGTGCTACTTAGCAAACATTCCACTAGTTTATCTAGCAGAGGATTACCTAGGAAATTATGAAGCAGCAAAAGTGGCTATTGATGCCATTTACCAAGCAGATTAGGAGAAAATTATGAAAAAATTAACTGAAAAAATCACACAATTTATCGAAAACTTTAAAAATGTCCATGCAGAATCCCGCAAGATTGGCTTTGCAGGAATCATGCGCCTGCTCTGGAAAGATCTCTTTATGGGACGTAGCCTCTTCCAGTGGTTGTATCTCATCGTCCTGTCAAGTGTTCCCTTAATCTTGGAATTCACGCAAAATGCAGAAAGCCATGATTGGATGAGCTTGTTTGCCTCTTGGACTGGGATTGTCTGTGTTATTTTGGTAGCGGAAGGGCGTGCAAGCAATTATCTCTTTGGGACCATTAACTCTGCTATCTATTTGATTTTGGCCATGAATGCGACTTTTTATGGTGAAGTTTTGACGACTGTTTACTTCTTTGTCATGCAGCCGATTGGCCTCTATGCTTGGCTGTCTAATCGTATTAATGATCAAGGAAAAGCAGAAGAATCTCATTTTGAAGCCAAGAAATTATCTGTGCTTGACTGGCTCAAGTACTTGGCCTTGACTGCTATCATTTGGATTGGTATGGGCTTAGCTTATCAAAGTATCCATAGTGCTCGCCCTTTCCGTGATAGTGTTACCGATGCGACCAATGGTGTTGGCCAGCTCTTGATGACTCGTCTCTACCGTGAGCAATGGATTTTCTGGATTGCAACCAATCTCTTTAGTATTTACCTCTGGTGGGGTGAAAATATCCACATCCAAGGGATGTACTGGGTTTACACACTCAATAGTCTAGTAGGTTGGTACCAATGGACCAAGGCAGTTCGTAAGGAGGCATAAAATGACGGACACAATGATTCTAGCAGGGATGACGGAAAGAGAATATTTTGAAATCCATGCAAGTCAGGAGGAATTTTTGGATTGGTACTACAAGCAGGAACTTCCTCAATACGAAAAACCAAGTGTGACGGTGGATATGGTAGCCTACTGCTTTGTCGAAGGAAAAATCAAGCTCTTATTAATTCGTCGCAAGGCTCACCCTTATCAAAATTGTTTGGCTCTGGTTGGAGGATTTATGGACAAGGGCGAAGATGCTGCGCATGCCTGTCAGCGTGAGGTGAGAGAAGAAGTCAATCTCGATCTTCCTTTGGAAAAAATCGAGCAATTGATGACCGTATCGACCCCAGACCGTGATCCACGGGGCTGGACAGTGACCATTGCCCACTTGGTTTATTTGCCTAGTCGTGCATTAGAACTTGTTCAAGCAGGAGACGATGCCAAGGATGTGGTTTTCGTAGATGTCGATTTTCAGACAGGCAAGTGCTTCTTAGAGGGAGTAGAGTTGGAGGATCAAGCCTTCGCTTTTGATCATTATGCCATTATCCAAGAATCCATCAAACGAATCCAAGGCCGTCTCGACTGGAATCCGACCTTCCTCTATCTGCTGGAGAAGGAGTTCACTGTCTATGAAGGGACTGAACTGGTCAATCTTATCAACCCCGGTCGTCCCATCGTCAGCAATAACTTTCTCGTAAAATACGGAGAATATGTAGAAGAAGTCGGACTCAAACGAGTACCTAAAAAGAAACCAAGAAAAACCTATCGATTGAAATAAAAAGCGAGGCCGGGAAAAAGTTACCGACCTCTTTATTTGCCTTTATTAGTTTGATTTGCTGTTGCGACTGTTTTAGGGATGGCCATCTTTCTTAGAATTGCTCAACATGTGAGTAAAAAAGTCTTTGTATCGATACTTGAGATAGTTCTCATGTAAAAATAACAAAGCGATATAGACAATCAAAAAGATTGTATTCAGATAGAAGACATCAAATGCAGTTCGCGCATAGTAAGTGGCTGATTGATAAGAGCCAATAGCTCCCAAAATCAACCAAGGAAGATACTTGTAATACTTATTTAGCATAAGAGTGCACCTCCTATATTCTATTTCAATGTTATTATATTCCTTTGTATTTAAAGATGCAAGCGATTACACAAAACAAATTTAAATTTTTAACAGGAAAATCTCCTGTTTTTCTGTTTTATTACGAATAGAAGAGTAGGAGGAGTAAATGTATTTAAAGTATTTAAGATTTTTAAAATAGTTTAGATAAATTGTTGACATATTTAAATTCGAATGTTACAATTATATTACAAAAAGATTTCTTTATATTTCTAAAATATTACAAAGGAGTAGAAAAATGAAAAAGAAAACCTATATCAAATTGATGGCAGCAACTGTATTGGCTTCTACCTTGCTATTAGGAGCTTGTGGAAATAAAAAGGAAACAACTCAAGCAAGCAGTTCTGCTAAGACAAGCCAATCATCAAGCTCTAAAGCAGCTTCTGCTAGCAAAGAAAGCAAGACTCAGAAGTCCTCAAATTCAGCTTCATCTGAAAAGGCTAAGGCGTCTACTGATCAATCTTCAGCAAGTGCGACACCGTCACAATTGGCACCTGCACCAGAGCAAAGACAAGGTCAAGAAGTAGCTAATCAACAGGCAGCTAGTCAACAAACTTCTGCTCAGGCTCCGTCAACTCAACAGGCTTCTCAAGCCCAGTCTAACCAATCAAGCTATGATTCTACAACTGACCGCCAACTTCAAGATAAGCAGGCAGAAAGTAACAAACGTTACAAGGGTGTCTTAACTATGGTTGATGGTGATTTCTCAGCTGCAGCGGGCAATTGGAAGGGAGCAAATGGCGAAACCATCACAGTTTCATCAGGTGGCCAATTCACAGTAGAATCTGCTGATGGAAAGAAAGAAAATTACTCCATCAAAGGTTATTCTTATACTCTTGATGATGGTAAGTATAATGCCAAAATTGGTGGAGGTAAAATCATCCAAATTACAACAGGAGCAGATGGCAAGGTTTCCAGTGTTGCTTTGAGTCAATAATAACTCTCAGTATTTGAATTTTTACAATCAAAAACCCGTAACCTTTAAGAGAGTTACGGGTTTTGGTCTATTAAGCCTTTTCCAATTGTAAGAGAGCTTCAATCTCTGCTAGGGTACTAGCTTGTGAAATGGCTCCACGGAGTTTGGCAGCGCCAGATGTTCCACGGAGGTAGTGAGGAGCGAGGCCACGGAATTCACGAACTGCGACATTTTCCCCTTTGAGGTTAATCAAGCGTTTCAAGTGTTCGTAGGCGATTTTCATCTTGTCTTCAAAGGTCAAATCAGGTAGGATTTCTCCTGTTTCAAAGTAATGGTTGATTTGGTTAAAGAGGTAAGGATTCCCCATGGAGGAAGATTATATCAGTTATATCTCGAAATAAAAAAGGACAAATTTAACTATAAAACCTGTCTTATTGAATGAAAAAATGGTAGAATAAACATCAATATCAAGTGAAATATGGAGTGCTACAAACAATGAAGTCAAAAATGTTTCGATTTTCTTTGATTTTGTTATTTATTTTCTTTTTTTATTTTTCATTTTCAATATTTAACCGAACGTATAGTGGAATCACCGTAGATAAACACGAGAATGAGTGGATAGTTAGACAAGTCCATAATCTGGGAAGCTTTGCAAATCATCAAGAGATAATAGGGTCATCTATTATACAAATAGACGGTCAGAATCCAGATAGTAATTTCTTATTATCTCGATTTTTAATTGTTGAACCGCTTCATTCTGTGACAGTGTTAGATAGGGGAATTTCAAAGACTTTAATAATAGAATCTGGGAGATCAAGCCAAATTATCTTTCTTGTTTTATCAATCATTGCTTTTCTGATTCTACTGTTATTTTGCTCATACATAAAAGGAAGAAGTAGAGGAAAAACTGGGAAACGATATTTTTATTTTATTATTTATACTAGTCTGATGTTATTATCGATTATTCCATCAAGTATAGGAGATGTATTTGGTCGTAGTCTATTAATTTCATACTTGACTTTATTTCCATTATTCATGGATATCTTCATTAGAGTGTTAGTCTTGAAGATAAAAGGTTCAACCATTTCTAACTTTTCTCGTATTATACTGGGCTATTCACTCATCACTCAGTTTTTGTATGTTTATAATCTTATACAGCCCATTGATTTTTTGACCATCTTTTTTTCTAGGGGGGTATTTTATTTAGTATTTTTCTTTTTAGTTATTCTACTGTTAAAGATGCTTATAAATTACTCTCAGATAAGAGAAATGTTGCCAATTCATACCTTATTTTTAGCAGTTCTTGCCTTGTTTCCTCTATTTTTTGGATATATTTTTCCGATTGGTAAGGAAGTTTCGTTTATTTATAGTATTCCTCTATTGTTGCTTATTTTGTTCTCTATTGTAAATAACTTGATACTAGAGCGAATGATATATGTTGCTTGGAAGTGGAACCCGTTCATATATAACTTGATATTTGCTGTTTTTTTCACTAGTCTAATTATTCTTTTTAGTCTGCTATTAAGAGAATTTTCTCCAATTTTTTTCGTTCTTTACACTTTTCTTTTTTCGCTAGCTTTGTTACCTGAAATAAGGAAAATGATGTTGATTAGCCATAAAATGGAGGGAATCTTTAGTAGTTTTCATACTTTTGTAGCTACTGAATTGGAGAGGGAAGAAATTGCAACGTTTATACATGATACTACAATTCAGAAGGTTATTTATTATAAAAAGCAGTTAGAAATTAGTGAACAAATTAATAGGGGAGCTTTATTAGAGATGTTGGATGATATTGTCTTTGAATTAAGAGATTTATGTTCCAATATCTATCCTTTAATGGTGCATGAATTAGGGTTGAAAGAATCTATTACTAGCATATTAAACCAATTCATGAAGATGGAAACTGTTTCGATTATGACAACTTTTTCAATAGATGAAGAAAAAGTTAATGATAAAGTGGGCACGTTTGTATTAAGGACAGTTAAAGAACTAGTAAATAATAGTATTCTTCATGGGAATGCTAGAGAAATTACTGTAGATTTATCTACAAAAGAAAAGATTTTATCAATTGAAGTTATAGATGATGGTATTTTTAAGGGAAACTATCAGTCTAATGAACATCATTTTGGTTTAAATAGAATTGTAGAGAAGGTTCATTTATTGGGGGGAACTGTTCAGCTAAATATTGAACCTACAAGTGTGAAGATACGAATACCTATAGAAGGGAAGAAAAATGATTCGTTTGGTTTTGATTGATGATCACAGTTTAGTATTACAAGGATTGGAGAACTATTTTTTAAAGGAAGATGATTTTAAAATTGTTGGTTCCTATACAGAAGTAGCAGATTTACTTCTTTGTCTTAAGAATGAAAAGGTAGATGTGCTAGTTATGGATTTTATGTTGAAAGGAGTAACGGCATTTGATGTTATTAGTCAGATAAATAGATTTCTGAATACAGTTCCCAAGATAGTTCTTTTATCAGGATTTTATGACACTTTGTTACATAAGAGAGCGATGGATTTTGGGATTCAAGCTTTTTTACCCAAAGAAAGTTCTTATTTGGATGTTAAAAGTGCAATTTATGCTGTTTATAAGGGAAATCACGTTATCCCAGATGGTTTGTTAGAAAAGCAAGAAAATAATCTATTGACAGATACGGAGTTAAGTGTATTGGAACTTATTGTAAAAGAATATTCTAATGAAAAGATAGCAAATAGTTTATTTGTTAGCAGGAGAACAGTGGATACTCATGTTTCAAATATTTGTTCAAAGTTGGGAGTGACGAGTAGAGTTGGAGCTGTACGTGAGGCTATTCGATTAAATCTCGTATCTTTATAATTTTATCCTAAAAAGGCAAGAAGGTTTTCGTAAATTACGGATTCTTTCTTGTCTTTTTTTGTTTAAGATAGAGTCAGTTTAACAGATTGGAGAAGGATATGCTAACAGTAGATTATTTACTTGGAGATAATAGAAATCGCTATTTTGGTAGAGGACATAAGAGAACGACTTATGAAGTTAATACTCTTCGAAAATCAAATTCAAACTACGTCAGCGTCGCCTTGCCGTACTCAAGTACAGCCTGCGGCTAGCTTCCTAGTTTGCTCTTTGATTTTCATTGAGTATAAGTTGAAAAATATTTTAGAAGGGGTTGGGTCTCTTCATCAAGAAGGTTTGTGGTCTAGTAAACAATCTGAAATCATACAGCAGCACCTGAGTACATTAGATGGAATAGTATTAGCTCATTTATTTGGAAGTGAAATACTGAAAAGAATGGGAGTGAGCTTAAATCAGTATAGGTTAAGCCATTTTGAGATAAAGTCAGGAATAAAAGCTATAGAAGAATTGGTAAATTTAAAATTAGAATTACAAAATTTCAAAATGACGAACCAAGTGATTGAATTTGATTGCTTGGTAATGGATATGAAAGTTTGTTTAGGCTATCAATTATTAGAATGTATGGAAAATGTAGTTGCTATAGGAGAACAAGGTAGAGATTTTTTATCAACGCATTTAAGAGATAGACAACATGATATATACGATGTTGAGTTTTCAGATAGTAGTATATCTTGTAAAGCAGAGCAAGTATTGATCAAAGATGTTGAATATAGTGGTGTAGGTAGTCTAGAAAAGAATGATTATAGTTTGTTAGAGCTTCTGATTATTTTTTCTCAAATGGCAGAGATGTTAGCCTACCATATCGAAGAGATATCTCGAGAGGAGAGCAATACCATGTGGATGAAGCAAGTAAGTGCAGACTTGGATTCACCAATTTTAAACGGAGTAGTGGAGCTTAGTGGTAGTGTTTCAAAAAATAGATTGTTAAAAATTAGAGAAGAACATTGGAAAGTCTACGAAATGTCTGGATATGATATAGATCATAAGGTAGTCTTTAAAAGTAAAATAGCTCAAAAATTACCTGATGGAGGGGGCAGTGATGGGAAATAGAGAATTGAGGCTAGTCATATCAGGTACTTATTCTACGGGTAAGACAACAACTGCTACAGCTCTTTCGATTGCAACGGGACTTCCCTTAATTGATGCTTTATCTGCGAGGGAAATTTTGACAGATTTATATCCTGGAAGAAGATTTCAGGATATGTCATCAACTGAGTTAATGGCACTGGGGTTAAAGCGTTTTGAAGAGAGAATTCGTACAGAAGGAATTTTATACAAGGAGCATGGAAGTTTTCTATCAGATGGGTCAGTATTGAATGAATGGATTTACGGGACTGTTCGAATGAGGGTAGGAATTAATCCAGGCTCAGCATTCGTTCATCGATTGATGAAATCTATTTTAGGTATTCCTGGTCGAACATTTTTCAAAAAATATTTGACTGCTTATGGAGTTGTCTCTAAGAATCATGCGAAATTGTGGTATACAGATGTTGTTCATTTACCAGTAGAGTTTGCAATGGATCCAGACGGGCATAGACCAGTATCTGAAGAGTATCGGAATTTATCAGATGAGGAATTATATGAGGCTTATAGGAATTTGGGTCTGACTCCTTATTGTGTAAAAGGTAGTCAGAAAGAACGGTTAAATCAGATCATTCAACATTATAAGTTGCCAATAGTTGTTCCAGTAGATGAGGCTATTTCCTTAGCTGAAAAGGTTATACGAGAAAACAGGGAAGCAGTATCTAAACGTATCATAGAACAGTATGAAGAGCCTACATTAAAGGAAAAAATAAAATTTATGACAAGATATTAGGAGTATGTATGATTCAGTTTCAAAATATTAGTAAGATTTATAAGGTAGGAGAGCAAGAAGTTCGTGCTTTGGATCAAGTTAGTTTTTCTATTGAGAAAGGGAAATTTACAGTTATTTTGGGTCCATCAGGTTCAGGGAAAAGTACGTTACTAAATTTACTTGGTGGGATGGATCGTGCGACATCAGGAACCTTTATATTTGATGAGGAACTAGTAACAAAGTTTACGGATAAGGAATTATCTGCTTATCGAAAAGATAAAATTGGTTTTGTTTTTCAATTTTATAACTTAGTTCCAAGTTTAACGGCCAAGGAGAACATAGGTATTGCAGCAAATTTAGTGAAAAACAATAAAGAAATTGATATGTATTTAGATCAAGTTGGTTTACTTCATAGAAAAAATAATTTTCCTAATCAACTTTCTGGAGGTGAAATGCAACGTGTATCAATTGCACGGGCATTGGCTAAAGAGCCTAGTCTATTATTGTGTGATGAACCTACAGGAGCGTTAGATTCAAAGACAGGCGATAGTATTTTAACTTTATTGAAGGAAGTTTCTAGAAATGGGAATGCAGCAGTTGTAATGGTTACACATAATAGAGAGTTTGCTAAATTTGCAGATCGAGTTATATATTTGAAAGATGGAAGTATTGAAAAAATAGAGAATAATGAAGAGGTGCTGGGATGAGGTATCTTCATATAAAATTATTAAGAGATCTTCGGCAAAATTGGCAACAATTTTTCTCTGTTTTTCTGATGTCTCTATTAAGTGTATTAATCTTTGTAGGGCTACAAGGAGCTTGGCATGGACTTGAAAAGAGTCTAGAGAGTTATTTGAAACAATCTGAACTTCCTGTTGTTTGGGTTCAAGCGAGACAAATTGATGAATCAAAAATCAAGCAGGTTGAACTCTTATCTTCTGTTGAAAAAGTTGTTAGTAAAAAGAAAGGATTTGCGAATATTGTTCGTTTAGACAAGACTGACGGACGAATCAATCTTGAAACGATTACAGATAATCAACTGGTTACAGTGACAGAAGGAAGTCTTTTTTTGAAGGAAAACAAGATTCGATTTGGATTGATGGGAATTATGCGAAGAAGAATCATTTACAGATTGGAGATTCAATTTCTATTTCATCAAGGGGGAAGCAGATAGATTTAGAAATTGTAGGATTTGTTCAGGCGACAGATAAGATTTATTTTACAGGTAGCATGGAATATATAGCTCCAAATCCTGACAATGATGCCTATGGTTATATTGCAGATAATGAAATTGCAAAAGGAATTCTGGGTTTATCGTCAGATAATGTCTTAGAAATTTACGGTTCTAAGGTGGATTTGCGAGGAGATTTAGAGTCTATTTTTGGGGGCGATTTAGTTTCTTATCAAGATCAAAAAAGTTTAACTGAAATATCAGAAGCTACCGATCGAGTTGGGCAAATTAGGAATTTATCTTACTTATTTTCTTTTATCTTTATTTTGTTAGCTATTTTGGCTATGTTTACAACCATTCAGCGTTTGATTGATGGTCAAACAAAAGAGATTGCTGTATTAAAGGCTTTAGGTTTTTCAAATCAGGCTATCAGTTTACATTATATTTTATTTGGCTTAGTAGTCAGTTTATTAGGAAGTTTCGCAGGCTTTGCTATTTCTCCCTTGATGTCATGGTTTGTACTAGAAACTCAAAAGTCAATGTTTACACTTCCAAATTGGCAAATCTCTTATTCATCTTCATCAATAGTTGTTGGTATTGTAGTCATTATAATTTGTATTTTAGCTGCCTATTTAGCTTCTAGAGAGTCAGCTAGAGGCTTACCAGCAATATTTTTAAGAGGCAAAGAAAAACTTGCTAAATCTGTCTTTGTGGAAAGATTTTCCTCTATCTGGCAACGAATTTCTTATCCTTCTAGATGGGCAATTCGTGATGCCTCGTTTAATCGTATTCGAGTTTTGATGGGAATCGTGGGAGTTGCAGGAAGTATGATGTTACTGATTGCTGGAATTGGTATGCCTGTGTCCATGAATCATCTTGTTGATAAGGCATACAATGAAGATTTTTCTTATTCAAAACGACTGACCGTAGCGGATTATACATCTTCTAAGTCTAGATATGGTGGGCAAGGTGTACAAATTTCACAAGCACATTTTAATCCAGATGATGGTTACAATCGTTTATTGATTATATTTGATGATGGAGATATGATCCAAGCAAAAACAGAGAGTGCTGATTCTTTGAAAGATGATGGTTTGTATGTAACTAAATCATTTGCCCGTTTGGCAGGTATTAAAGTCGGAGATGTTTTAACTGTAACTCCTTATCAAGATGGTCATACTTACAAGTTTGAAGTAAAAGGGATTGTCACAAGTGAAACCAATCAAGGGGCTTATCTTCATGCTAGAGTCTTTGAAAAAGCAGGGGGAGATTTTACTCCACATACTTTATTAGTTGGGTCAGAGGTGGACCAAGATACTATTAAGCAAGACAAAGGTGTTCTATCTGTCATTGAAAAAGGGAGCCAAGAAAAAAATGCCTATGATTTTGTAGCTAGTTTAATGAGTGTATTTCTAATGATTATTGGTTTTGCTTTATTACTTGTTATTATTGTTCTCTATAATCTAGGTTCTTTAAACTTTGTAGAGAGAATGAGAGACTATGCTACATTGCAAGTATTAGGATTTTCTAATCAATATCTACAGATGGTAACTCTTTTTGAGACTATACTAACTACCTTTATTGGGTGGCTAGTAGGAATTCCTTTAGGCATATGGTTTTTGAAAGAATATGTAGCAACATTTTCGACGATTCGAATTGAGTATACCGCTTATGTCAGTATGTATGTCCTTGTTTCTGCTACGTTATTGGTTTGGTTTACATCCTTAGGGACTGCTTATTTTATTAGTCTTCGTATGAGAAAGATTGACATGATTAGCGCTCTAAAGGGGGTAGACTAGTATGATCAGTTCTGAGTGAATCTATAGACATTTATGAATAATTGTTAATCATCAGTTCTAATACTCAAAGAAAATCCGCCAGCTCAAATAAGAGTTGACGGATTATTTTATACTTGTACTTGGGTTAAAAATTCTTCTGTAGTAAGAATTTGAGCAAACTCATCTTGTAGAGAAAGGAGATTAATCTCATGGATAGTCTCAGGAGAGATGGCCTGACCGTTTTTGTTAGATAGGGTAAAACTGGCAGTGGCATCTGCTAGTAAAGTGACTTCAAAACCAAGATTTGCTGCCATTCGTGTCGTAGTAGATACACAATGAGGCAGGGTCAAACCAACAAGGACTAAATGACAAATCTGATTTGATCGTAAATATGTTTCAAGATTTGTTCCAATAAAGGCGCTATTAACCGTTTTTTGAAAGACAGGTTCTGAAGCAACTGGTTCAAATCCACTTTTAAACTCCTGATTTTGTTTGTTATGAAATTGCGACTGGGGATTGTCAGATATATGTTGAACATGTAAGACTGGAAGAGCGTGTTTACGAAAGTATGCCAGTACCCTCAGTGCTTGTTGTTCAGCTTGAAGGTTGTTTCGTTCTCCCCAGATAGGGTTATCAAATGCTTTTTGCATATCGATAATCAGTAGAGCAGTATGAACCATTTTAAGCCCTTTCCAACTGCAAGAGAGCTTCAATCTCTGCTAGGGTGCTAGCTTGGGAGATGGCTCCACGGAGTTTGGCAGCGCCAGATGTTCCACGGAGGTAGTGAGGAGCGAGGCCACGGAATTCACGAACTGCTACGTTTTCCCCTTTGAGGTTAATCAAACGTTTCAAATGTTCGTAGGCGATTTTCATCTTGTCCTCAAAGGTCAAATCAGGTAGGATTTCTCCTGTTTCAAAATAATGGTTGATTTGGTTGAAGAGGTAGGGATTTCCCATGGCAGCGCGGCCAATCATGACTGCGTCAGCACCGACTTCTTCGATACGTTGTTTGGCTTCTTGAACCGTACGGATGTCACCGTTGGCGATAAATGGAATCTTGGTCAATGCTTGAGCGACTTTGTGAAGGGTCTCAAGGTCTGCGTGGCCTGTGTACATTTGTTCACGGGTACGGCCATGCATAGCGAGGGCAGAAACACCTGCAGCTTCAGCAGCGAGGGCATTTTCTACGGCAAGAGATGGGTCCGCCCAGCCAGTACGCATTTTGACAGTAAGGGGGATATCAAGGACAGACTGAACCTTGTTGATGATAGAGTAAATCTTATCTGGATCCTTGAGCCACATAGCTCCAGCTTCATTCTTCACGATTTTGTTAACTGGGCAGCCCATGTTGATATCCACGATATCGGTCTTAGTGTTTTCTTGGATGAATTCTGCTGCGCGTGCTAGGCTGTCTTCATCACTACCAAAAAGTTGGATAGAAACAGGGTTTTCGCCTTCATCGATATGAAGCATGTGCAGGGTTTTTTCGTTGTTGTATTGGATTCCCTTGTCAGAGACCATTTCCATGACAACGAGTCCAGCTCCGAGCTCTTTTGCGATGGTACGAAAGGCTGAGTTAGTCACACCAGCCATGGGTGCTAAAACGGTACGATTGGGAATCTCAACATTGCCAATCATAAAAGGTGTATTAAGATTTGTCACGAATGAGTTCCTCCAGATCGTTTTCATCAAAGTTATAAGTAGTTTGGCAGAATTGACAAGTGATTTCTGCCCCGTGGTCTTCCTCTTTCATTTCCTGCAAGTCTGAGCTTGGAAGGCTTGCAAGAGCGTTCATAAAGCGTTCATGGCTACAGTCACATTGGAAACGGATTTCTTCTTCAGAAAGACGCTTGTAGGCCTCGTCACCGTAGATAGCCTTGAGGAGGGCTTCGATATGGTCTTCACTTTCTAGAAGAGTAGAGATAGCTGGCATTTCTTGGATGCGTTTCTCAAAGCGAGCAATTTCTTCTTCCTTGGCTCCCGGCAAGACTTGAACTAGGAAACCACCTGCAACCTTAACCTTGTCTTCTTCGTCTAAAAGGACATTGAGGCCTACTGCAGAAGGGGTCTGTTGGCTTTCGGTCAGGTAAAAGGCCAGGTCTTCACCAATTTCTCCAGAGATGAGAGGAGTCATAGAGTTGTAAGGATTTCCAGTACCGTAGTCTGTGATAACGAGGAATTGACCATTTCCAACAAAAGGTCCAACTAGAACTTCACCAGTTGCAGTCTTTTTGATGTCAACACCTGGATTTTGAACATAGCCTTTGACGTTCCCCTTGGTATCAGCAACGGTGATAATGGCTCCTAGAGAGCTAGATCCCAGTACCTTCACTGTTAGTTTGGTATTCCCTTTTTCATTGGCTGCGAGAATCTGGCTAGCGATAAGAGTTCGACCAAGCGCTACAGTTGAGCTAGCTTGGGTTTGGTGTTTTTCTTGAGCAGTGCGGACGGTTTCCGTGCTATCAAGGACAAAAGCACGAAAGGCTCCGCTTTCTGATATCGTTTTAATAATTTTATCCATAGCTACTATTTTAGCATAAAAATGCCCAAAGGGGGAGCCGTGTGTTTGCTGATTTTCAGGATAATGGACCAGGAAATCAGCATGAAAATAAAAAGAGAAACAGATTATTTCAGCATTTGTAAGATTTATGCTATGCTTAAGGTAGAAAATGAAAGGGGTAACAAATGTATTTAGGAGATTTGATGGAAAAGGCTGAATCTGGCCAATTTTCAATCCTTTCCTTTCTCTTACAAGAGTCTGAGACGACCGTAAAGGCTGTAATGGAGGAAACAGGATTTTCAAAAGTAACCCTAACCAAATATGTCACCCTGCTCAATGACAAGGCTTTGGACAGTGGTTTAGAGCTGAACATCTCCTTAGAAGATGAAAATCTGCGTCTGTCAATCGGTGCAGCTACCAAGGGGAGAGATATTCGGAGCTTGTTTTTGGAGAATGCTGTTAAATACCAGATTTTGGTTTATCTTCTCTACCACCAACAGTTTTTAGCTCATCAGCTGGCTCAAGAATTGATGATTAGTGAGGCTACGCTTGGTCGCCACTTAGCTAGCTTAAATCAGATTTTGTCAGAATTTGATTTATCCATCCAGAATGGACGTTGGCGAGGTCCAGAGCATCAGATTCGCTATTTTTATTTCTGTCTTTTCCGTAGGGTCTGGTCCAGTCAGGAGTGGGAAGGTCACATGCAGAAACCAGAGAGAAAGCAGGAGATTGCCAGTTTAGAAGAAATCTGCGGTGCGAGTTTATCTTCGGGGCAGAAATTGGACTTGGTTCTCTGGTCTCATATCAGTCAACAACGTCTCCGGGTCAATGCCTGTCAGTTTCAAGTCATAGAAGAGAAAATGCATGGGTATTTTGACAATATTTTCTATCTTCGTTTGCTGAGAAAGGCTCCGTCCTTTTTTGCTGGGCAACACCTTCCTCTAGGAACTGAGGATGGTGAGATGATGATTTTCTTCTCTTTCCTTCTATCTCATCGTATTCTTCCTCTTCATACTATGGAGTATATTCTTGGATTTGGAGGGCAGTTGGCAGATTTACTGACGCAGTTGATTCAAGAAATGAAGAAGGAGGAGTTGCTGGGCGGTTATACAGAGGACCATGTTACCTATGAACTCAGTCAGCTTAGTGCTCAAGTCTATCTCTATAAGGGCTATATTTTACAGGATCGCTACAAGTACCAGTTAGAGAATCGTCATCCATATTTACTGATGGAACATGATTTTAAAGAGACAGCAGAGGAGATTTTTCATGTTCTACCTGCCTTTCAGCAGGGGACGGATTTGGATAAGAAAATTCTCTGGGAGTGGCTTCAGTTGATAGAATATATGGCTGAAAATGGTGGTCAGCATATGCGGATTGGTCTGGATTTGACATCTGGTTTTCTTGTCTTTTCAAGGATGGCCGCCATTTTGAAACGGTATTTGGAATACAATCGTTTTATTACCATTGAAGCCTATGACCGAACTCGGCATTATGATTTGCTGGTTACCAATAACCCTATTCATAAGAAGGAACAGACACCAGTCTATTATTTAAAAAACGACTTGGATATGGAGGATTTGGCAGGGATTCGTCAGTTATTATTCACTTAAAAGGCTTGGTTGTTCCAGGTCTTTTTTGTGAAATTCACACAATCTCCTCACATTTTTTTAAAAATTAAAAAAAGTTGATAAACAAGAAAGCGCTTTATTTTGTATACTAGTTACTGTAAAGAGGAGACATCCTCAAGATCATTATCAGGAGGACAGCACATGTCACAAGAAAAATACATCATGGCCATTGACCAGGGAACTACAAGTTCTCGTGCCATCATTTTCAACAAAAAAGGGGAAAAGGTTAGCTCGAGTCAAAAAGAGTTTACCCAGATTTTCCCTCAGGCAGGTTGGGTTGAGCACAATGCCAATGAAATTTGGAACTCTGTTCAGTCAGTTATCGCGGGTGCTTTCATCGAAAGTGGTGTCAAGCCAAATCAAATCGAAGCCATCGGGATTACCAACCAGCGTGAAACAACTGTCGTCTGGGATAAGAAAACAGGGCTTCCTATCTACAATGCTATCGTTTGGCAATCACGTCAGACAGCACCTTTGGCTGAGCAACTAAAAAGTCAAGGTTATGTGGAAAAATTTCATGAAAAGACTGGTTTGATCATCGATGCTTACTTCTCTGCGACCAAGGTTCGTTGGATTTTAGACCATGTTGAAGGTGCTCAAGAGCGAGCTGAAAAGGGTGAATTGCTCTTTGGTACTATTGATACTTGGTTGGTCTGGAAATTAACTGACGGTGCGGCTCACGTGACGGATTACTCAAATGCAGCCCGTACCATGCTTTATAACATTAAAGAACTTAAATGGGATGATGAGATTTTGGAAATCCTCAATATTCCTAAGGTTATGCTACCAGAAGTTCGTTCTAACTCTGAAATCTACGGCAAGACAGCTCCATTCCATTTCTATGGTGGAGAAGTCCCAATCTCAGGTATGGCTGGGGACCAACAAGCAGCCCTCTTTGGACAGTTGGCCTTTGAACCAGGTATGGTCAAGAATACTTATGGAACAGGTTCCTTCATCATCATGAATACTGGTGAAGAAATGCAGTTGTCTGAAAATAACCTCTTGACAACGATTGGTTACGGAATCAATGGCAAGGTTTACTATGCCTTGGAAGGTTCTATCTTCATCGCAGGAAGTGCCATTCAATGGCTTCGTGATGGTCTTCGCATGGTTGAAAATTCACCAGAATCTGAAAAATACGCTCGTGATTCTCACAACAACGATGAAGTTTATGTCGTTCCAGCCTTTACAGGTCTAGGTGCTCCATACTGGAACCAAAATGCTCGCGGTTCTGTCTTTGGATTGACTCGTGGAACAAGTAAGGAAGACTTTATCAAGGCAACTCTTCAATCAATTGCTTATCAAGTGCGTGATATTATCGATACGATGCAAGTGGATGCTCAGACAGCTATCCAAGTTTTGAAAGTAGACGGTGGTGCAGCTATGAACAACTTCCTCATGCAGTTCCAAGCTGACATCTTGGGAATCGACATTGCACGCGCCAAAAACTTGGAAACAACAGCTCTAGGAGCAGCCTTCCTAGCAGGTTTGTCAGTAGGTTACTGGAAAGACTTGGATGAGTTGAAGCTCTTGAATGAGACTGGAGAACTCTTTGAGCCATCTATGAACGAATCGCGCAAGGAACAACTCTACAAGGGCTGGAAGAAGGCTGTGAAAGCAACGCAAGTCTTTGCGGAAATCGATGACTAATATTGGAAGAATAAAGCGACTCAGTTAGAAAGTGTGTAAATATGGAATTTTCAAAGAAAACACGTGAATTATCAATTAAAAAAATGCAAGAACGTACCCTGGACCTCTTGATTATCGGTGGAGGAATCACAGGGGCTGGTGTAGCTTTGCAGGCTGCAGCTAGTGGTCTAGATACTGGTTTGATTGAAATGCAGGACTTCGCAGAAGGAACATCTAGCCGTTCAACAAAATTGGTCCACGGAGGTCTTCGTTACCTCAAACAATTTGACGTAGAAGTTGTATCAGATACGGTTTCAGAACGTGCAGTGGTTCAACAAATTGCACCACATATTCCAAAACCAGATCCAATGCTCTTGCCAGTTTACGATGAAGATGGAGCAACCTTTAGCCTCTTCCGTCTTAAAGTAGCTATGGACTTGTATGACCTTTTGGCAGGAGTTAACAACACACCAGCTGCTAACAAGGTCTTGAGCAAGGAAGAAGTCTTGGAACGCCAGCCAAACTTGAAGAAAGAAGGCTTGGTAGGAGGTGGAGTTTATCTTGACTTCCGTAACAACGATGCGCGTCTCGTGATCGAAAACATCAAACGTGCCAACCAAGACGGTGCCCTCATTGCTAACCACGTGAAGGCAGAAGGCTTCCTCTTTGACGAAAGTGGCAAGATTACTGGTGTTGTAGCTCGTGATTTGTTGACAGACCAAGTCTTTGAAATCAAGGTCCGTCTGGTTATTAACACAACAGGTCCTTGGAGCGACAAAGTACGCAATTTGTCTAATAAGGGAACCCAATTCTCACAAATGCGTCCAACTAAGGGAGTTCACTTGGTAGTGGATTCAAGCAAGATCAAGGTTTCACAGCCAGTTTACTTTGACACAGGTTTGGGTGATGGCCGGATGGTCTTTGTCCTCCCACGTGAAAACAAGACTTACTTTGGTACAACCGATACAGACTACACAGGCGATTTGGAACATCCAAAAGTGACGCAGGAAGATGTAGATTATCTACTTGGCATTGTCAATAACCGCTTCCCAGAAGCCAACATCACCATTGATGATATCGAAAGCAGCTGGGCAGGTCTTCGTCCATTGATCGCAGGTAATAGCGCTTCTGACTACAATGGCGGAAATAACGGAACCATCAGTGATGAAAGCTTTAACAACTTGATTGCGACTGTTGAATCTTATCTCTCTAAAGAAAAAACGCGTGAAGATGTTGAGTCTGCTGTCAGCAAGCTTGAAAGCAGTACCTCTGAGAAACATTTGGACCCATCTGCAGTTTCTCGTGGTTCGAGCTTGGACCGTGATGACAATGGTCTCTTGACTCTTGCTGGTGGTAAAATCACAGACTACCGTAAGATGGCTGAAGGAGCTATGGAGCGCGTGGTTGACATCCTCAAAGCAGAATTTGACCGCAGCTTTAAACTCATCAACTCTAAGACATACCCTGTTTCAGGTGGAGAATTGAACCCAGCAAATGTGGACTCAGAAATCGAAGCCTTTGCGCAACTTGGAGTGTCACGTGGTTTGGATAGCAAGGAAGCTCATTACCTAGCAAATCTTTACGGTTCAAATGCACCGAAAGTCTTTGCTCTTGCTCATAGCTTGGAACAAGCGCCAGGACTCAGTTTGGCAGACACTTTGTCACTTCACTATGCAATGCGCAATGAGTTGGCTCTTAGCCCAGTTGACTTCCTTCTTCGTCGTACCAACCACATGCTCTTTATGCGTGATAGTTTGGATAGCATCGTTGAGCCAGTTTTGGATGAAATGGGACGATTCTATGACTGGTCAGAAGAAGAAAAAGCAGCCTACCGTGCTGATGTCGAATCAGCTCTTGCTAACAACGATTTAGCAGAATTAAAAAATTAAGAAAAAATAAAAGAGGTGGAGGGCAGGACTCCTAGTCTACCCTCTCCTTCTTTTTAATGGAGACAGAAAGATGATGAATGAATTATTTGGAGAATTTTTGGGAACTTTAATCCTGATTCTTCTAGGAAATGGTGTTGTTGCAGGTGTGGTTCTTCCAAAAACCAAGAGCAACAGTTCAGGTTGGATTGTGATTACCATGGGTTGGGGGATTGCAGTTGCGGTTGCGGTCTTTGTATCTGGCAAGCTCAGTCCAGCTCATTTAAATCCAGCTGTGACCATCGGTGTGGCCTTAAAAGGTGGTTTGCCTTGGGCTTCCGTTTTCCCTTATATATTAGCCCAGTTCGCAGGGGCTATGCTGGGTCAGATTTTGGTTTGGTTGCAATTTAAACCGCATTATGAGGCAGAAGAAAATGCAGGCAATATTTTGGCTACTTTCAGCACTGGTCCAGCTATTAAGGATACTGTATCAAACTTGATTAGCGAAATCCTTGGAACCTTTGTTTTGGTGTTGACAATCTTTGCTTTGGGTCTTTACGATTTTCAGGCAGGTATCGGAACCTTTGCAGTAGGAACTTTGATTGTCGGTATCGGTCTATCACTAGGTGGGACAACAGGTTATGCCTTGAACCCTGCGCGTGACCTTGGACCTCGTATCATGCACAGTATCTTGCCAATTCCAAACAAGGGAGACGGAGACTGGTCTTACGCTTGGATTCCTGTTGTGGGACCTGTTATCGGTGCAGCCTTGGCCGTGCTTGTATTCTCACTTTTCTAATTTAGAAAGCATTTATTTTGATAGTGATTGGGTAAAAACTCAATCTCAGGAAAAAATGAAGTAAATCTTCTCATAATAAAACGCATCATATCAAGCACCTGCAAGCAACGTGCCGAAATGGTCAAATCCTGATTATGTCAACGAATTAGACCCAAAAATCGTTGATATGCTAGTAGAATTTCACAAGTCACAAGGCACTTTGGAAACTCCCGAGGCGCAAGCAGAAATCGCCCAAAAACGTGAAGAAATCGAGCAAAGGAGAGCTGAGCTTGAGGATAAAAAACAAGAGCTTTTGAACCGCTTGAACAAATAGAGTTTCGCAAGTATTATGCTTACAAATTACTTGAGCAATTAACTAAAATATAAACCCTGCCTTTATATCTAGGCAGGGTTTATATTTTAGAAATTCACGTAGGTTGTTTCGGTTTTTACATACCCAGTATAATCTGAGTTTCTATAGTATTCAGTGATAAACTTCCATTTTCTTTGAGCAACATGGATATAAGTACTTGTTATGTAGTATGGATATGGACTTTGTGAATCCAAGTAAGCCTGATAAGCTTGTATACCCCAAAATGCTCCACCAATTATTGCACCCCATGGACCTCCCAATACAGCACCTATCTTACCAATTATAAAACTTAGTCCAGCATCAGCCATGAAATTAGCGAATGTGTTAGCTTGTTTATTCCCATGTATTGTGTTGACGTAATTCCAAACATTAGGATCGTATGATCTAAAAGATATATTTAGGTCGATTTCATTCTTTTGATAATCCATATAAAATGACCCATTGATATAGACACCATCAGCACGTTGTTCAATAGTGTCTACACTTCCATCTGGATTGACCACCTCAAGAACTTCATCACTTAAAATATTTACTTGCGTATCTCCGAACCGCACTGATGAGCCATTCTTAAACTGAGTCTCACCAGATACAACTTTAGAGTTTGCCGATAAGCTATCATCAGCAAAAACAACAAGCGACGGGGAAATGCTAGACATACAGAAAACAGACATAGCTAGCAAACACATGCATTTAGACATCTTAGACATAACGGAAACTCCTTTGTATTTTTGATTTTTTTCAACTTTTATTATACAATAAAACCAAATAAAAAGAAAGCGGTAACAATATGCTTAATGCGAAAATTTTTTATATATTTTTATATTTGATCGTTATCGAAACTACAGGCTTGTTGTTGTTGAAAAACGGTCTTGAAAGAGGTTATTTAGATACAGGAGCTATCATCCTCGCAATTTTTTCATTTGCTTTTTACAACCTATGTTCATTCGCTTGGGTCTGCTCTACAATAAAAAAAACAATAAAAAATAAATAGGACAAATTGGAGGCTAACACCTCCGATTTTTTGTATGCAGACCTCGAATTTTCGTTTTTTCATGCAATTTTTACGCATTTTTGGTGCTGAGACGGCGATTCTGAGAGTTTTTCAGACTTTTTTGCGACCTATCCCTATCATTAGAAAAGCTTAGAGCGCCAA
The DNA here is from genome assembly GCF_963516575.1 of uncultured Streptococcus sp. Taxonomy (GTDB): domain Bacteria; phylum Bacillota; class Bacilli; order Lactobacillales; family Streptococcaceae; genus Streptococcus. The sequence continues at coordinate 33,408 of NZ_CAUQCP010000003.1, read as the reverse complement.
AGGATTTGAGCGTTTTTCTGATTTTTAAGACTTTTTCCCAGTCTCTTTTTCGATTGAAGATGTAAGTATTCTACTAACTAACTTCTTAGTACTAACCAACAACGATAATAATAATTCTTTCAAAAAGTAGGAATAATAAAGACAATAGTTTTTGCTTTTTCATGTGAAATACCTCACTTTTATTTTCCTCTATTTTATGCTAAAATATTAAAAATCAAAAACTGTTCCCATATATGCTTGTTGGAGAGATATTATGAAAAAATTTGGAGAAATTTTTAAAAAGTTTCGAGAATCTAGAGGTTTTCGCTTGAAAGATGTCGAAAAAGCTGGTATATCAACATCACAGCTCTCACGTTTTGAAAAGGGAGAGACTGATTTAACCATTTCAAAATTTATGGCTATTTTGGATGAAATTAACATGCCTATTGATGAATTTATGTATGCTGTTCATGATTTTCATCGTGATGAACTGAACGAACTCTTATCAAAGGTTAGGCATTTTGTATCAAATCATAATGTTGATGGGTTGAAAAAACTACTTTATTCTCAGATGGAGTCAGATTCTAAACAAGAGAAATTTCATAAGCTTAACATTATTTTATTAAAAATTCGTTTACAAGATTTATCTAGAGAAGCTTATTATTCTGGTGATGATTTATCTTATCTAACTGACTATCTCTTTAGTGTTGAATATTGGGGATACTATGAATTATTGATTTTTTCAAATACTTTAGATGTCCTAAAACACGATGTCTTTATGGTTTTGGCTAGAGAGATGTCTAGACGTTCTGATTTTTATAAAGAAATTCCTAATAATAGACGACTGATTTCATCTATGCTATTGAACGGATATATCACATGTATTGAAAGAGGAAAATTTCTTGATGCCTTGTATTTTAAAAAGCAACTAAACCAATGCTTTTTCACTGAAACTGAAATTTATGAGCGATTGGTATTCCAGTATGCCCAATATCTATATCGCTATAAAAAAGAGACGGATTGCAAAGCAATTATTGAAATGAGGAAGTGTATTGGAGCAATGAAATTAGCGGGAAGTAACCATTTAGCAAAGAATTATGAAAGGCACTTAGAAAAAATTTTAGCAAGTAAAAAGTAATACGCAGATATGGGAAAGGAAGTATCTCGAAGTAATATTTTGGTAGAATTGTCTTTAGAAATTTCAATTACGGTTGTTTTATCAGTTCATTGTATTTGAGCGATAGGATTTTTCGAAGTTGTTACCATAATTATGAATTTTGAGGTATTTAATATGCAAGTTCTATCTCCATATATTTTAAGAAAGAAAAGTGAAACAGGAGAATTATTTTTCAATAGTAAAAATAATCATTCTTAATAAACAGCATCATATATAGGTTAATTAAATTATTGTATAGTCTCAGTTGGAGTTAATTTGTTTATAACTTTTAGACTGAGGCTTTTATATCTATTCGCTTTCTTTTAGATAGGCTTATTTATGAAATTTCTAAAATACATTAAAACTAATATTTTTATCTATTTTTTAATAGGAGTACTTTTGAATAGCGGGATGGCTCTAATAAAGCCATTGTTATTGGATAAGCTATTGAATATTCGTGAAGATCAACTTACAATTGGTACAATTTCATACTTTGTTTTATATGGCCTGTGTCTACACCTGTTTTTTTATAGCACGATGTTGCTAGCAAATTTTGTCAGTAATAATCTGCAGCGTCATCTGCAAATTCGTTTAAAAGATCAGCTTATTAAGAAACTATTTTTGAAAGAAAATGTTGTATATGATGAAAAAGTTTCAATTGTTACACAAGATATAGAACTGCTCTATAATCGCTTCTTTTTACCCCTGGATATGATAGTTGGAAGAGTTTTTATACTTTGTACAACGATTGTTTTTATTTTGGTGCAAAATTTTTGGCTTGGTCTTGTTTTTATCGTGTTCTCTTTTCTTCGACCATTGCCTCAATGGGTAATGAATAATCGTTTAATGAAAAGTGGTGCAAATTTTTCGGAAATGCAAAAAGCTTTTCATCTATCTGTAGGAGATTTTTTTAGGGGAGCAGATACGATCTATTTTTATGGCGCTAGTAAAGAAAACTTTGCTAAGATGAGAAAAAACAACGAGTGTTACGAGAATTCCCGTTGGAAAAATGAATGGACTAGCAATGTCGTTTATTTTTTCAATGGTCCTTTAGAATTCCTTAGTCAGGTACTACCTCTTGCACTTGGTCTTTTATTACAAAAGAGCGGTATAGAGTTAACAACAGCTAGTTTGGTCTCTATGTATATAGCTACAATGAATCTTAGCGGACCTATTCAAAGAATTATGTATAGCATATCTGATATACAGCGATCGCAAACAGTGAAAGAAAAAATATTTTCATTATTGGAAGAATCTTGTTTAGAAACATCATATCCGACAGTCGAATCTTTAGCTGAGCTAGTTTTGGAGGGCGTTTCAAAACAGGTTGGAGAGCAAGTGCTCTTTTATGATTTGTCACTTAGATTAACTAAGCCAAGTAAAGTTTTAATAAAGGGAGCTAGTGGTACCGGAAAGTCAACTCTCCTACAGTTGGTAGCAGGAAAGATAAGTCCGAATAGTGGTAGAATTATCGTACGTGATAAATCAGGTCGAGAATTTACTCATTATCAAGGGAATGTCGCTTATATCTCTCAGAATCCATTTTTCAGACAAGGGACAATCCGAGAAAATTTAACATTAGGACAGGAGATTTCAGATAAAGAATTACTCTGTTGCCTAGAACAAGTTGGCTTAACGAATGAAATCACCAATATCTTGGATTATCAACTGATAAATAATGGAGAAAACATTTCAGGTGGACAACGTTTACGACTTGAATTAGTTCGCTGTCTGCTTCGACAAAAAGACATTGTGTTGGCGGATGAGGTTACATCATCCTTAGACAAGGACAATGCATATCAAGTGCGCCAGTTACTTTTGCAGTTGCCTATCATTTTGATTGAAGTTGCTCATCATATTGATTCAGAAACGGTTTATAATCAAGTAATTGATTTGGGAAAATATAGAATAAAATAAATAGATTTGTTCGGCATCTTGCTAACTATAATATATATGCTATATTATGGATTGTTTTAGCTGATTTAAAGATGTGAGAACTAAAAACTATGGCTAAGTTGGAATGTTAAAAATTCAATTTCTGACCACCTAATCTTGTGTCAAATAGTTATCAAACAAAGTCTACTATACCATTTATCAGTTAAATATTTTTATGTTATAGGAGAGTTACATGTCTAATTCATTTATCAAGTTGTTAGTCTCTCAATTGTTTGCAAATTTAGCAGATATTTTCTTTAGAGTAACCATCATTGCTAACATATACATTATTTCAAAATCAGTAATTGCCACATCACTAGTTCCCATTTTAATAGGGATATCCTCTTTTGTTGCGAGTCTTTTAGTTCCTTTAGTTACTAAAAGGATAGCGCTAAATAGGGTTTTATCTTTATCCCAATTTGGAAAGACTATATTATTGGCGATACTGGTAGGAATGTTTATACTAATGCAATCAGTAGCGCCTTTGGTGATCTATCTATTTGTTGTTGCAATTTCCATATTAGATGGTTTTGCCGCACCTGTTTCCTATGCTATTGTGCCGCGCTATGCGACTGATTTGGGCAAGGCTAATTCGGCCTTATCAATGACTGGTGAAGCTGTTCAATTGGTGGGGTGGGGGTTAGGGGGACTCTTATTTGCAACAATTGGTCTGTTACCTACCACGTTTATCATTTTAATCTTGTATATCATTTCTAGCTTTTTGATGTTATTTCTTCCTAAGGCTGAAGTGGAGGTGTTAGAGTCAGAAACTAATCTTGAAATTTTGCTCAAAGGTTGGAAGTTAGTTGCTAGAGATCCTAGATTAAGACTTTTTGTATCAGCAAATTTATTTGAAATTTTCTCAAATACAATTTGGGTTTCTTCCATTATGCTTGTTTTTGTAACGGAGTTATTAAATAAAACGGAAAGTTACTGGGGATATTCTAATACAGCATACTCTATTGGTATTATAATTAGTGGCTTAATTGTTTTTAGGCTATCTGAAAAGTTCCTTGCTGCTAAATGGGAAAGTATTCTTTTTCCTCTTGTAGCTATGGCAATAGTGACACTGACTATTCTATATTTTCCAAACGCACAGATGTTTTTAGTATTTTCAGCTTTAGTTGGTATGTTATCGCAACTAAAAGAAGTTCCTGAAAGTGTATTTCTTCAGGAAACAGTAGAGGAAAATCATTTGGTTAATGTCTATTCCGTTCTTGAAGTGATTTCGACATTAGCATTTTCAGTATTTGTTTTGCTAATGAGCTATATTACTGAGAGTTTTGGTATTAGCATAAGTTTTTGGCTATCTGCCATTTGTCTGATGATAGAAGCTATTTTAATTTATATCAGACGAGACTATTTTAAATGAGAGACTGGTTAAAAAGTCTTTAAAAATCAGAAAAGCGCATAGTATCAGGTGTCGAAAAAACTTGATATTGTGCGTTTTGTTATGGGAAAATTTACTTCATTGTCTCCTGAAATGGAGTTTTTATCTAGACTTATCTATTTAAAATATTCATAGAAAAACCGCATAATCTTTAAAATTAGCTTAAATGCAGTGAAAATCTACGGCAAACAATTGAAAAATTACCCTAAAAAATGGTACAATGGTAGAAAAATACTATAGTGAGAGTTCATCTTATTTAACAAAAATTACAGAAATGAATGGTTTTTCTTGATGAAACAGAGAAAAGAATTGTACCTCTTTCTTGGTCGGACAGCCTTGTATTTTCTTATCTTTCTAGGGCTGCTTTACTTCTTTAGCTATCTTGGTCAGGGTCAAGGAAGCTTTATCTATAATGAATTTTAACTTGAAGGAGAATCCCTATTGTGTCAAATAAACCAATAGTAGATATGATTGAAACCATTGAGCATTTTGCTCAGACACAGCCTAGCTATCCTGTTTACAATGTTTTGGGGCAGGAACACACTTATGGAGATTTGAAGGCTGATTCGGATAGTTTAGCTGCAGCCATCGATCAAATGGATTTACCAGAGAAGTCTCCTGTGGTTGTTTTTGGAGGCCAAGAGTATGAAATGTTGGCAACTTTTGTAGCGCTGACTAAGTCAGGTCATGCCTATATTCCCATTGACAGTCATTCAGCCTTGGAGCGAGTTTCGGCTATTTTAGAAGTAGCAGAGCCAAGCTTGATTATTTCCATCTCAGACTTTCCATTGGAGCAGATTTCTACACCGATAATGAATCTAGCTCAGATTCAAGAAGCCTTTGCCCAAGGGAATAACTATGAAATCACGCATCCAGTCAAGGGTGATGATAATTACTACATCATCTTTACTTCTGGTACGACTGGTAAGCCAAAGGGAGTGCAGATTTCCCATGATAACCTCCTCAGCTTTACCAACTGGATGATTACGGACAAGGAATTTGCGACGCCAAGTCGTCCGCAAATGTTGGCTCAGCCACCTTATTCTTTTGACTTGTCTGTCATGTATTGGGCTCCGACCTTGGCACTGGGAGGAACTCTTTTTGCCTTACCATCTGTCATCACTCAGGACTTTAAGCAACTCTTTGCGACCATCTTTTCATTGCCAATCGCTATCTGGACATCAACTCCTTCTTTTGCAGATATGGCCATGTTGTCTGAAGACTTCAACAGTGAGAAAATGCCTGGTATCACGCATTTCTACTTTGATGGTGAAGAATTGACGGTTAAAACGGCTCAAAAACTACGCGAACGTTTCCCAAATGCCCGTATTATCAATGCCTACGGTCCAACAGAAGCGACAGTAGCCCTATCAGCAGTTGCTGTGACAGACGAGATGCTAGCGACTCTCAAACGCCTACCAATCGGCTATACCAAGGCTGATTCTCCAACCTTTATCATTGACGAGGAAGGAAATAAACTGCCAAATGGCGAACAGGGAGAAATCATTGTCTCTGGGCCAGCTGTTTCAAAAGGCTATATGAACAATCCTGAAAAAACGGCAGAAGCCTTCTTTGAGTTTGAAGGTCTACCAGCCTACCATACAGGAGATGTGGGAACTATGACAGATGAAGGCTTGCTTCTCTACGGCGGACGCATGGACTTCCAGATTAAATTCAACGGTTACCGCATTGAGTTAGAAGATGTCTCTCAAAACCTCAACAAGTCTCGTTATATCGAGTCTGCTGTCGCTGTTCCACGTTATAACAAGGATCACAAAGTGCAAAATCTATTGGCCTATGTCATCTTAAAAGACGGTGTTCGTGAGCAGTTTGAACGTGATATCGATATTACCAAGGCCATTAAGGAAGACCTGACAGACATCATGATGTCCTACATGATGCCCTCTAAATTCCTTTATCGAGATAGTTTACCACTGACTCCAAATGGAAAAATTGACATCAAAGGATTAATTAATGAGGTAAATAAGAGATGATGGAGTTCTTTCAACAGCTTCCTCATTTAGAGCCATACGGTAATCCTCAGTATTTTGTCTATGTGATTGCTGCAACCTTGCCCATCTTTATCGGTCTCTTTTTCAAGAAACGCTTCGCCTGGTACGAAGTGCTGGTTAGTCTCTTCTTTATCGTCACCATGTTGGTGGGTGGGAAGACTAACCAATTGGCTGCCTTGGGTATTTATCTGTGCTGGGAAATATTGCTCCTGCTATTCTACAAGCATTATAGAAAAAGCAAGGATGGCAAGTGGGTATTCTACCTAGTTAGTTTTCTATCCCTCCTTCCGATTATCTTTGTCAAGGTGCAGCCAGCTATCAATGGAACGCAGTCTTTGCTTGGATTTTTGGGAATTTCTTACCTGACCTTTCGTTCGCTTGGGATTATCATCGAACTGAGAGATGGAGTGATTAAGGATTTCACCTTGTGGGAATTCCTCCGCTTTCTTCTCTTCATGCCGACCTTTTCAAGTGGTCCCATTGATCGCTTTAAACGATTCAATGAAAATTATCAGACCATTCCTGAGCGGGATGAGTTGATGGATATGCTGGATGAATCTGTTCGCTATATCATGTGGGGATTTTTGTACAAGTTTATCCTGGCTCATGTTTTAGGAGAAACTTTACTACCTCCTCTGAAGAATCTAGCCCTGCAGTCAGGTGGCTTCTTTAACCTCTATGCCTTGGCAGTTATGTATACCTTTGGTCTGGAACTCTTCTTTGACTTTGCAGGTTATTCTATGTTTGCCTTAGCCATTTCAAATTTGATGGGAATCCGTAGTCCCATCAACTTTAACAAGCCTTTTTTATCAAGGGATTTAAAGGAATTTTGGAATCGTTGGCACATGAGTCTTTCTTTCTGGTTCCGTGACTTTGTCTTTATGCGAATGGTGATGGTATTGACCAGAAAGAAAGTCTTTAAAAATCGTAATGTAACCTCAAGTGTGGCCTACATTGTAAATATGCTGATTATGGGATTTTGGCATGGAGTGACCTGGTACTATATCGCCTATGGCCTCTTTCATGGGATTGGACTGGTTATCAATGACGCTTGGATTCGCAAGAAAAAAACGCTCAATAAGGAACGGAAAAAAGCAGGGAAAACTGCTCTACCTGAGAATCGCTGGATTCAGTTGCTTGGCATGGTTGTCACCTTCCATGTCGTCATGTTGTCATTCTTAATCTTTTCTGGATTTTTGAATGATTTATGGTTTAAAAAATAAAAGGAAATAAAATATGGATATCAAATCAGAAGTTATCGAAATTATTGATGAGTTGTTTATGGAAGATGTTTCTGACATGATGGATGAAGATCTTTTTGATGCAGGTGTCTTGGATAGTATGGGCACGGTTGAATTAATTGTGGAGATTGAAAACCGTTTTGACATTCGTGTTCCTGTAACAGAGTTTGGTCGCGACGACTGGAATACAGCTAATAAAATCATAGCCGGTATTGTGGAGCTACAAAATGCTTAAACGCTTGTGGCTAATCTTCGGGCCCATCTTCATTGCTGGATTTTTGGTTCTTCTACTCATCTTTTTTTATCCAAGTACAACAAGCCATAATCTGACGGAGGAGAAATATTCGGCGGCTTCTGTTAGTGTAGAGAGTTTTAAAGAGAGAAGCCAAAAAGTAAGGGCTCTTACAGATCCAAATATGCGTTTTATTCCTTTTCTAGGGTCCAGCGAATGGATTCGATTTGATAGTGTCCATCCAGCTGTTTTAGCAGAGAAATACCATCGTCCCTATCGTCCTTACTTTTTAGGTCAAGCAGGAGCAGCCTCTCTAAATCAATATTTTGGCCTACAGCAAATTTTGCCAGAAATAGAGAATAAGCATGCGGTATTTGTGATTTCGCCTCAGTGGTTTACGGAGACTGATTATGAACCCGCAGCGTTTCAGAGATTTTTTAATAGTGACCAATTGACAGCTTTTCTGGAAAATCAATCTGGTGACACTGCTGCAAAGCATGCGGCTATTCGATTGTTAAAGCAGAATCCTAATGTTGCATTAAAAGGCATTGTTCAAAAATTATCAAAGGGTGAAGAATTATCAGAGGTTGATCAGGTTGCTATTAATATTTTTGCCCGATTCAATGAGAGACAGGCTTCTCTATTTGGTCGGTTCTCCATTAGAGGAAAACTCAAATATAAGGAACATGTGGAAAATTATTTAAAAGATCTTCCAGATCAATTTTCTTACCAAGAGTTAGAAAAAATTGCTCGAAAGGATGCAGAAACAAATACGACTAATAATGATATGGGAATGGAAAATCATTTCTATACAAGAGAGGTTAAGAAGGATTTGAAAAAATGGGAAGGGTATCAAAAGAATTACAGCTTCCTAAAATCATCTGAATATAATGATTTACAGTTGGTTCTCAATCAATTTGCAAAATCGAAAGTTAATGTCCTCTTTGTCATCCAACCTGTCAATAAGAAATGGATGGACTACACAGGGCTCAGAGGAGATATGTACCAGCATGCAGTGGAGAAAATTCGTTATCAATTAGAAAGTCAAGGTTTCACTAATATTGCTGACTTTTCAAAAAATGGAGGGGATCCTTATTTTATTAAGGATACCATTCACCTAGGTTGGTTGGGTTGGCTTGCTTTTGATAAGGCAGTTGATCCTTTCCTATCCAATCCCACACCAGCTCCTACCTATCATCTAAATGAGCGCTTTTTCACAAAAGACTGGGCGATTTATGATGGAGATGTCAAGGAATTTCAATAGATAATAATATGGAAGAGTTCGAGAATGAAACTAGTTTTCACGTTTTTTCTTGACTCTTTTTTTGCTTGTGATATAATTAACTGGTAAATAAAATGCCACAGAATAGTATTTTCTCTTGAAAATAGAGAAGCATATAGGGAAAGGAGTCAGATATGAGACAGTTAGCAAAAGATATAGATGCCTTTTTGAATGAAGTAATTTTGCAGGCAGAAAACCAGCACGAGATTTTAATAGGTCATTGCACTAGCGAGGTGGCTCTGACCAATACCCAGGAGCATATTCTCATGCTCTTGTCAGAGGAATCTTTAACAAATTCAGAGTTGGCCCGTCGTCTCAATGTCAGTCAGGCGGCAGTTACCAAGGCCATTAAGTCTTTGGTCAAGGAAGGGATGTTAGAAACATCTAAAGATCCTAAGGATGCGCGTGTGATTTTTTATCAGTTGACTGATTTGGCTCGTCCAATTGCTGAGGAGCATCATCATCACCATGAGCATACACTTTTAACCTATGAACAAGTGGCGACTCAGTTTACTCCAAATGAACAAAAAGTGATCCAGCGGTTTTTGACTGCTTTAGTAGGAGAAATCAAATAATGAGATATATTACGGTAGAGGATTTATCCTTCTATTATGATAAGGAGCCCGTTCTTGAACATATCAATTATAGTGTTGATAGTGGGGAATTTGTTACCTTGACGGGGGAGAATGGGGCAGCTAAGACGACACTCATCAAGGCCAGTCTTGGAATCCTCCAGCCACGCATTGGCAAGGTGACCATTTCAAAGACAAATACGCAGGGTAAGAAATTGAGAATAGCCTATCTTCCCCAGCAGATTGCTAGTTTTAATGCAGGTTTTCCAAGTACGGTTTATGAATTTGTCAAGTCGGGTCGCTATCCGCGAAAAGGCTGGTTCCGTCGCTTGAATGCTCATGATGAGGAGCATATCAAGGCTAGTCTGGACTCAGTTGGCATGTGGGAACACAGAGACAAACGCTTGGGTTCTCTTTCTGGGGGCCAAAAGCAGCGAGCGGTAATCGCGCGTATGTTTGCTTCTGATCCAGATGTGTTTATCCTAGATGAGCCGACAACGGGGATGGATGCAGGAAGTAAAAATGAATTTTACGAACTCATGCACCACAGCGCCCATCATCATGGCAAGGCTGTTTTGATGATTACCCATGACCCTGAAGAAGTTAAGGATTATGCGGATCGCAATATTCATCTAGTCCGTAACCAAGACTCGCCATGGCGTTGTTTCAACGTTCATGAGAATGATCAGGAGGTGGGCCATGCTTAGTTTGTTATCTTATGACTTTATGCAACGCGCCTTTCTGGCCGTTATTGCCATGAGTCTTTTCTCGCCGGTATTTGGAACCTTCCTTATCTTACGTCGTCAGAGTTTGATGAGTGATACCCTCAGTCATGTCTCGCTTTCAGGTGTAGCCTTTGGTCTGGTCCTAGGGATTTCTCCGACTATTTCTACGATTGCCATTGTCTTGATTGCGGCGGTCTTTTTGGAATATCTCCGTACGGTTTACAAGAGCTTTATGGAAATCGGGACAGCTATCCTCATGTCAACGGGTCTGGCTGTTTCTCTGATTGTCATGAGCAAGGGTAAAAGCTCGAGTTCTATGAGTTTGGACCAGTACCTTTTTGGTTCAATCGTGACGATCAGTGAAGAACAGGTCATTTCCCTCTTTGTCATTGCAGCGGTTGTTTTGATTTTGACCTTCCTCTTCCTTCGTCCGATGTACATTTTGACCTTTGATGAGGATACGGCCTTTGTGGATGGCTTGCCAGTTCGTACCATGTCCATTCTTTTTAACATGGTGACGGGGGTGGCCATTGCCCTTATGATTCCAGCTGCGGGAGCTCTTTTGGTATCGACTATCATGGTCTTGCCAGCCAGTATTGCCCTTCGTCTAGGGAAAAACTTTAAATCGGTTATGCTGCTTGCCAGTGCTATTGGATTTTTGGGAATGGTAGCAGGACTTTACATTTCCTACTATGCAGAAACACCTGCAAGCGCAAGTATTACCATTATTTTTGTAACTGTCTTTTTACTCATCAGTTTAGTAAGACGTTTTATCAAATAGGAGACTAACGTGAAAAAAATTAGCTTATTGCTAGCCAGTCTATGTGCCTTGTTTTTAGTGGCTTGTTCCAATCAAAAGCAGGCAGATGGCAAATTAAATATTGTGACAACCTTTTACCCTGTCTATGAATTTACCAAGCAAGTCGCAGGAGATACGGCTAATGTAGAGCTCCTAATTGGTGCTGGGACAGAGCCCCATGAATATGAACCATCTGCCAAGGCAATTGCTAAAATCCAAGACGCAGATACCTTCGTTTATGAAAATGAAAACATGGAAACATGGGTACCTAAATTGCTAGATACTTTGGATAAGAAAAAAGTGAAAACCATCAAGGCGACAGGCGATATGTTGCTTTTGCCAGGTGGCGAGGAAGAAGAGGGCGACCATGACCATGGAGAAGAAGGTCATCACCATGAGTTCGATCCCCATGTTTGGTTATCACCAGTCCGTGCCATTAAACTAGTAGAGCACATCCGTGATAGCTTGTCAGCAGATTATCCTGATAAAAAAGAGACCTTTGAGAAGAATGTTGCTGCCTATATCGAAAAATTGCAAGCCTTGGATAAGGCTTATGCAGAAGGCTTGTCTCAAGCCAAACAAAAGAGCTTTGTAACGCAACACGCAGCCTTTAACTATCTCGCTTTAGACTATGGACTCAAACAAGTCGCTATCTCAGGACTTTCTCCAGATGCAGAGCCATCAGCTGCTCGTTTGGCAGAATTGACAGAGTATGTCAAGAAAAATAAAATTGCCTATATCTACTTCGAAGAAAATGCTTCACAAGCCCTTGCTAACACACTTTCAAAAGAGGCAGGTGTCAAAATAGATGTCCTTAATCCTTTAGAAAGTCTGACAGAAGAGGATACCAAGGCTGGTGAAAATTACATCTCCGTGATGGAGAAAAACTTCAAGGCTTTGAAACAAACAACGGACCAAGAGGGCCCAGTAATCGAACCTGAAAAGGCAGAGGATACCAAGACAGTCCACAATGGTTACTTTGAAGATGCAGCTGTCAAGGACCGCACCTTGAGTGACTATGCAGGTAACTGGCAATCAGTTTATCCTTTCCTTGAAGATGGTATGTTTGATCAAGTCTTTGACTACAAGGCTAAGTTGACTGGTAAGATGACTCAGGCTGAGTACAAGGCTTACTATACAAAAGGCTATCAGACAGATGTCACTAAGATTAATATCACTGATAACACTATGGAATTTGTTCAAGGTGGACAAAGTAAGAAACATACTTACAAGTATGTTGGCAAGAAAATCTTGACTTATAAGAAAGGCAATCGTGGCGTGCGCTTCCTCTTTGAAGCCACAGATGCGGATGCTGGACAGTTCAAATATGTTCAGTTTAGTGACCACAATATCGCCCCAGTTAAGGCAGAACATTTCCATATCTTCTTTGGAGGCACAAGCCAAGAAGCCCTCTTTGAAGAAATGGATAACTGGCCAACCTACTACCCAGATAACCTATCTGGACAAGAAATTGCCCAAGAAATGTTGGCGCATTGATGAGAAAATCGACTAGTTCATAAGAGCTAGTCGGTTTTTTGGTACTAGATGGCTGATACTCAATGAAAATCAAAAAGCAAACTAGGAAACTAGCCGCAGGCTGTACTTGAGTACGGCAAGACGACGTTGACGCGGTTTGAATTTGATTTTCGAAGAGTATAACTTCATTATAGAACTTTCAGATACCTAAGGGGACTTTAAAAAAATAAATAAAACTCTTGAAATATCGAGCTTTGTATGCTAAAATGTAGCTAGTTGATAAGGTTCATTAGAACACCAAAGCCCCTAACTATGGCCGTAGTTAAGGGCTTTTTTGACGTATCTTAGCGATTTAACGGGTGTTTACAGGCTAGTCATTCGGTCTACTTCTTACCATCTAGCCATTTGCAGACGAAATACAAGATAATTCCTGCGATGACGTCCGCTACAATAGTAAGAACGAGCTCTGGGGCAAGGTTCATTAGTTTCACCTCCTCTCACGAACCGTAAGGAACGTAATCGGTAACCGATGACAAAAATAGTATACACATCAAATTTAGATTATCAACATTGCTTAATGCTTGAAGTGTGGTAGCTTGTATATTAAAACTAACTTACATTGTGAGTAAAGTTGCTGCATATGTACAACTTCTTTTATTAAATTGAGGGGCGAAAACAGAGGGTTTTCGCAAGTCCTCGTATATTATAATTTCAAAATCTGTTCGACTTGCTTTGTTTACTGATGGAAAAGAATCTCATAAATAATAGTCAAATTCCACTCCTTTTAAAAAGATTTGTTAAACAATTCACAAATAATTGAAAACGAATACAAAAAGTAATATAATGATGTTAAATAGATAGCGCGAAGGCGCAGGAGGAAAATTATATGGCTACATTTTATGTTCCGGCAGTCAACCTTATTGGTAAAGGTGTTGTAAATGAAGTGGGTCCTTATATCAAGGAACTTGGCTATAAAAAGGCACTTTTGGTGACAGATAAGTATATCGAAGGCAGTGACATTTTGCCTAAGGTTTTAAAACCGCTAGATACAGAAGGAATCGAATATGTCATCTTTAGCGATGTAGAGCCAAACCCTACTTGTAAGAATGTCACAGATGGGGTAGCTGCTTTGCAAGAACATGGATGTGATTTTATCATCAGTCTTGGTGGTGGGTCTCCACAGGATGCAGCTAGTTGTATCTCTATCATGGCTACAAATGGTGGAAAACCACAGGATTATGAAGGGCTTCATAAGTCTGCTAAAAAAGGCTTGCCAGTTGTGGCTATCAATACAACAGCAGGAACTTCTGCAGAAATTACCATTAACTATGTGATTACTGATGAAGAACGCAAGGTTAAGATGGTAATGGTTGACAAGAATAGCCTTGCTCTTATCTCTGTTAATGACCCTGAATTGATGATTTCAAAACCTCAAGCTTTGACTGCAGCGACAGGTATGGATGCTCTGACGCACGCTGTTGAAGCTTTGGTAACACCTGGAGCTTATGATGTGACCAAGAAACTATCTATTGGTGCTATTGAACTTATCAAGGAATATCTTCCTCGTGCCGTAGCAAACGGACACGATATTGAAGCGCGTGAAGGTATGGTCAATGCCATTTTCCTTGGTGGTATGAGCTTTAATAATGCTGGTCTTGGCTATGTTCACTCAATGGCTCACCAACTCGGTGCAGTATATAACTTGCCACATGGCGTGTGCTGTGCCATGCTACTACCAGTTATAGAACGTGAAAATGCTAAACGTGTACCAGAAGCTTTCCGCAATGTTGCTAAAGCCTTGGGACTTCATGTAGAAGGTAAATCAGATCAAGAGTGTGCCGATTACGCAATTGCTGAGATTGAGAAGCTTTCTGAGACAGTAGGTATTCCTAAAAAACTGACTGAACTTGGTATTGAAGAAAAAGATTTCGACTTTGAATACCTTTCTAAGAATGCCTTGATTGATGCCTGCGCGCCAGGAAATCCATTTATGCCAACCCTAGAAGAAACGATTGCCTTTTATAAAGAGTTATTTTAGCAAGAAATCAGACGACAATGTGACAATTCACTTCTAATTATTGACATTTCAGGAAAAATCGCAGTAAAAACTGCACAACCTTCTTTAAATGTGCTATAATACAGGAAAAAATAATGATGGAGGTCGTCGCTATGATAACAACATTTTTGATGATTTTTGTGGTGGTTTGTGTGCTCCTATTGCTGATAGTCACACTGAGTACAATTTATGTGGTTCGTCAGCAGTCTGTGGCGATTATTGAACGCTTTGGGAAATACCAAAAGGTTGCCAATAGCGGTATTCATATTCGCTTGCCTTTTGGGATTGACTCGATTGCAGCACGCATTCAGTTGCGCTTGTTGCAAAGTGATATTGTGGTTGAGACTAAGACCAAGGACAATGTGTTCGTTATGATGAATGTGGCGACTCAGTACCGTGTCAATGAGCAGAGCGTGACAGATGCCTACTATAAACTCATGCGTCCAGAATCTCAGATTAAATCTTATATCGAAGATGCTCTTCGCTCTTCTGTTCCCAAATTAACCTTGGATGAATTGTTTGAGAAAAAAGATGAGATTGCCCTTGAAGTTCAACACCAAGTGGCGGAAGAAATGACTACTTACGGCTACATTATCGTGAAAACCTTGATTACCAAGGTCGAACCAGATGCAGAAGTTAAGCAATCCATGAATGAAATCAATGCGGCGCAACGTAAGCGGGTCGCAGCGCAAGAATTGGCTGAAGCTGACAAGATTAAAATCGTCACTGCAGCTGAAGCCGAAGCAGAAAAAGATCGCCTTCATGGTGTGGGGATTGCCCAACAACGTAAGGCGATTGTGGATGGATTGGCAGAGTCTATCACAGAACTCAAGGAAGCCAATGTTGGCATGACAGAAGAGCAAATCATGTCCATTCTCTTGACCAACCAGTATTTGGATACCTTGAATACCTTTGCCTCTAAAGGAAATCAAACTATCTTTTTACCAAATACGCCAAATGGTGTGGATGATATCCGTACACAAATCTTGTCAGCCCTTCGCGCTGAGAAGAAATAATAGACTAAAGAGCTTGGCAACAGGCTCTTTTTGTATTGCTTTTGTTAAGAAAAACAAAGAACATTGATATACATTTAAATAAAAATTATTGTATGTTGTCTCCCTTAACTTGGAATGATAAGGGAATAACTAGAAAGATTTGTGAATACAAATTATTTCTGTTATACTAACTATACATTAACAAGGAATGATGGGAATGGAATGAAAGAATATCAATTTGAGAGAAAACAGCGTTTTTCTTTGAGGAAATATACAATAGGAGCTTGTTCAGTCTTGCTAGGAACGAGTTTATTTTTTGCTGGTATGGGTGCTCAACCTGTACAGGCTACAGAAACGAGTTCAAAACTAATTTCAAGTCATTATTTGGATGAGCAGGATTTACCTGAAAAGCTGAAATCTGAGTTGCAATGGTTTGAGGAAAATAAGATTGAGGTAAAAGAGGGAAAAGAATACTATTTTGTCTATCGAAAATTGGCTACAAGATTACCAGAAACAGGTCTTTTTTCTAATGATGAGATGTTTATCCTGGGAGCAGGATTATTATTGCTTTCCTTCACTTTAATCAAGAGAAAAAAGGGAGCGTCTTACTTCCTTGTGACAGTTTTTGCTGTTGGTGGCTGGGGAGCATCCATCTCTGCTATCGAAAATCTGGTAGAATTGCAACCAGTCCTTGTTAAGAGAGTAGAAGGTCAGTTTCTACCAAGCCCTGAAAGAGTCCAAGGATATGAATTTACGGGATATTATTTGGTAAGAGATAGTGGTAACAAGGAACTTTCTGCTGATAAGGTAGAGTCGCCAGCATTATCTCAAAAGGAGGACAGTTCAGAACCTCAATCTAAGAAGATTGTACCACAGTCTGCATCTCATTTTAGAACGACTGAAGATCTTGTACAATCTCCTCAACCATCCTACGCAGTTGAGCCCGTTTTAAATCCAACTCCTGAAAAAAGTATGAGTATTGAGTCTAAAAAAGTACCAGATGAAGGAATGAAAACTGTTATTGAAGACAAGCCAGAACTGGAAGTTAGGGTAGGGGAGATAGAGCTTGAACCTCAATTTCAGTCTGACCCAACTCTGGCTAAGGGAGAAAAAAGAATCTCTAGAGAGGGAACCAAGGGACAAGAACGAATCTTAACAGAAGTAAGGATTATTGATGGTGTGGTTACGCGAAATGAAGTAGGGAGAGAAGTGCTTCGTGAACCAGTTACTCAGGTGATTCTGGTCGGGACAAAAGAGAAGGAATCTCAAGAAAATGGAATAAGCATAGCCCCGGAAGTCCAACCAACACTCCCCTCTTATGAGGGCGGTGTCTCCGGTGAATCCTTGGTAGAGCCAACACTCCCCTCTTATGAAGGTGGTGTTTCCGGAGATCCTTTGGTAGAACCAATGCTTCCTTCTTATAAGAGCGGTGTTTCCGGTGAGTCCTTGGTAGAACCAGTGCTTCCTTCTTATGAAGGTGGCGTCTCTGGTGATTCATTGGTGGAAACGTCTCTTCATTCTTATGAGGGCGGCGTTTCTGGTGAGTCCTTAGTAGAACCGTCTCTTCCATCTTATGAAGGAGGCGTTTCCGGTGAGCCTGAGATACAGGAGGCTCTCCCAGAGTATAAAGAAGACACTCAACTTCCTCAGACCAAAGTGGAGACCAAAGCTGTTCCTTATGAAACCGTTTATGAAAAGAATGAGGAACTAGACCACGGCGTTACAAGAGTAAAAATTCCGGGTGTTGAGGGACAAGAACAAGTTACTACTACCTATACTAAAGATCAAGCAAGTGGAAATATTTCTGAGAATAAAACTGTCAAAATAGTAGCTAACAAAGTTGATCAAGTTGTAGAAGTTGGAACTAAACCGAGTGTTGAAACTACTGTCCTATCTCATAAAACGATTTACCAAGTGAATCCTGCTTTGGAGTTCAGACGACAGGAAGTAGCGGTTGCAGGGCATGATGGTTCGGTGGAAACTAGGACGACTTATCAACTAGACAAGGCAACAGGTCAGGTGACGGTATCTGATACTACTAAACAAGTAAATTCAGCAGTCGATAAAGTGATTCAAGTTGGTAATGTGGAAAAAGTAATACAACTGATTGCTGTTACTGAGGAGCGAAGAGAGGATTCTTCACTTGCTAAAAATATAGAAAAGGTAGCATCTGAAGGAGAAGCTGGTGAGAATACACTTACCAGAACATACGCTATCAATGAACAAACTGGTGAATTGGTTAATCCTCAAGAAGTGAGTCAAATAACAAAACCAATGAAACCGAGAGTTATTTTAGTTGGTAGTCAGGAGGATAAACCACACTTACTTCCGGCTAATAGTGAGAGAGAAGATGCTGTGGATGTGTCTGCTCTGACCACAAGCGCGAGATCAGTAGACTTCTTACATGACAGTAAATTAAAAGCACAGTTAGAGCCTACCTATGATCCTCGAGATATTATAACAAAGAAAATTGCGCTCAGAAAAACACACCCAAATATCACTGACCAAGAAGTCAAAGATATGTTGCGTACAGAGTATCTTCAAAAACTGTCAATTCAAGAAAGCTTTGATCAGACGAAGACGCAAGCTGAGTCAAGTTTCAAAAAGATTGCCTCGCATACATTAGGAATTATAGGAGATACTCCTGAAAATCGCAGCAAGGTCAAACAAGAGCTTGAGCAATACAAAGAGCAGATCTTGTTGGGACTGTCTTATATTAATCGTTTTTATAATATTCAATTTGGGGACACGAATATTCGTGATATTCTGGCCTTTAATCCAAGTTCATTTGGTAATAAGACAATGACAGCCTTAGATAGTTTGAAGAAATTAGGATCCATGTCTTATGAAGAAATGAAGTTGACCAATAGTCCTCAAACATTTACAAAATATTTATCTACTATCACCGGTAAGGCTAGTTTGAAGGAATTTTTAGACAGCAATCGCCAACTCTTTACGTCAGATGATGCGGATACTTGGCTTAAAAAATCTAGCCAAGCTATGATTGTTGAAAAACCATCTAAGGAAAATTCTTCAGCGCATGTCGGGTTGTATAGCAAGTTGACAGCTGGGGAAAAGGATCCTCGTAAACAAGAGGCTAATATGGCTGCTATTTTGGGTCTTTTGAATGTGAAAGAACCAAGTGTTTATGTGATTAGTAATATGGCGACGATTACCTATGGTAATATTGGTTCCTATATAGATACTTCTCTTGCCCAGTCTAATCCAACTAAGTATCAGGCTGAGCTTGCTAGAGTCAAGTCTTTAATTGAGAAAGCAGCTGTACAGCAAGCCAACTATGTTGATACTCTTTATCGTATAACAAAACCAGAAAATCGTGATAAGTTACTGACAAATCGCTTGATTATTGATACGATGAAGAAATATACAAGTAATCCGAATGCCCAAATTGATAGCACTTGGTCATCAGCTGCTGGTAATGGAGCTGATAAGGGGGTCGACCAATTTATGACTCCTATGAATTACTATTCTCCAGTAAGTAAGGTGGGAGCTGAGGCCAATGGATTAGGTGTCCGTTACTTTATAGATAGGGTTCTGGATGATAGAGGTTCAGCTACTTATTCTCATGAAATGACGCACTTACTAGATAGAACGGTCTTGTTTAATAATCATGGTCGTCGAGATGGTACAGGAGCAGAGTTTTATGCGCGTGGTATTTTTGAAAACTCCTATAATCCAGAAAAGGATACTTATTTCAATCTCAACTTTGTATATGATGAGAGTGATAAGAATGGATTTTACAATAAAACACCTGATCGATTTAAAACGGCAGAAGATTTGAAATCTTATATGAAGGGAAGTTTTGATGTTCTTTATACTCTAGATTACCTAGAAGCAGAGGCAAGTAGAAACTTATCTGCAGAAGACAAGATGAGTTATTTCAAAAAAATAACGCCAATCACTTCAACAGGTCCTAGAACTTGGGTAGATTATCGTAATCCAGCAGTTAAACCAATTCATAAGAGTGAGGAGATTCAAGCTCTGACTTTAGAAGATGCCAAAAAATTGACAGATATTGATAGTTTGATTGACAATCATATCATGGTCAATCGTTATATCATTGCTGGTTTTTCAGGTAAAGGTAAAATTGCAGCAAATGGTTACTATACTGTTGATATGTTTGATACCATTTATGGTGTTAGTCAAAATGACTCTGGTATGAGTGGAGACATCACCTTTAGAAAACAAGCATTTGAACTGATGGCCGCTTTGGGCTATTATGAAGGATTTGTTCCTTATGTGTCAAATCAATATAAAAACCAAGCTGAAGAAGAAGGAAAACCGCTATCTGATAAATATATTTTCGATAACATTTTAGGAAAATCTTACGCAACTTTCAAAAAAGAGCAAATAACTGAGCGTGTTGAGAAATTAGGTAAGTTAAAACCAATTACTATAAATTACAACGGAAAAGAAGAAGTGATTGATAGTAAAGAAAAATTACAAGAGCTTATGAATAAAGCTGTTAAAGAAGAATTTGCTCAAATAAAAGCAGGAAACACAACGGCTAAAAAGTTTAAATTTATCGAAACTCCAGTTCAAAAACTGAAACAAGCGATTTATAAAGCTTATCTCAAAGATTCAGATGACTTTAGACAGTCGATTTACAATAGTTAAGACAAAAGGGACATCTCTCTGGAATGAACATTCAGAGAGGTGTTTTTTGCGCTCTTGTAAGGTTAGACTTTATTAGTTTGCCTGAATATGGAATGATTTTCAGACTTTTCCACAAATTATAGAATCTTTTCTGAGGATTTAGGGAGTGACGGAGGAAGTCTTGAAAGCGCTTTTGTTTTGTGCTATAGTCAGGTATATCGATTCGTTTAAAGAGGACTGTTTGTATGAGAAGAGAAGAAGTTTTACGAAATCACTGGTTTTTTAGCCAGGAAGTTGGGAAAGAAGATGCCTTGGCACCGGATTTTCAGAGGGAAAATTGGCAGGCTATTCAAGTGCCACATGACTGGAGTATTTACAATGATTTTGACCAATACTCGCCAGCGCAAAATGAGGGTGGTCAGTTAAACGGGGGTCAGGCTTGGTACCGGACGCAGTTTTACTTGGAAGAAGATGCCAGTCTTGTATCGGTGCGTTTGCTCTTTGACGGGGTTTACATGAATGCCCAAGTCTATATTAACGGGCAAGTGCTGGGCTATTATCCCAATGGCTATACACCCTTTTCTTATGATATCTCTCCTTATCTAAGAAACGATGGGACAGCCAACCAGCTTGCGGTTTTTGTGGAAAATCAGCAACCTAGCAGTCGTTGGTACTCTGGTAGCGGTATTTACCGAGAAGTAAAATTATTGATTACAGATTCGGTGCATCTGGATTTATATGGGATTAAGATAGAAAGTCCCAAGCTCAAGGAACAAAGAGATGGATGGGTTGAAACCCAGCTTGAAAGCAAGATTTCAAATGATGGGCCTCAGTCCGTGTCGGTGTATTTGGAACAGGGTATCTGGTATGATGGACAACAGGTTTCAGACTGGCAGGCAACAGACTCTCTAGTGATTGAAGCTGGGGACAAACATCATTTCCAACAAGCCATATCAATTTTTCAACCCTTGCTTTGGGATATTGATCATCCTCACCTTTACCAATTGAAGACTCGTCTTTATAAAAATGGCATTTTGGTTGATGAAGAAGAGGAGACTTTTGGTTACCGTTATATGGATTGGCAAGCGGATAAGGGTTTCTTTCTAAATGGTCGCTGGTTGAAGATTCATGGAGTTTGTCTGCACCATGACTATGGAGCGCTGGGAGCTGTGGAAAACAGGTCAGCTGCTGAGAGACGCTTGCGCCAGATGAAGGAAATGGGCGTCAATGCGATTCGGATAACCCATAATCCAGCTAGTAGTATCTTGCTAGATGTGGCTGCCAAAATGGGGTTATTTATCCAAGAAGAAGCCTTTGATACCTGGTATGGAGGTAAGAAAGAATATGACTATGGTCGCTTTTTTGAGGAAGAAGCGACTCATCCAGAAGCGAAAGCAGGCGATTTCTGGTCAGATTATGATTTGCGGACCATGATTGAGCGTGGCAAGAACAATCCAGCGATTTTTATGTGGTCCTTGGGAAATGAAGTCAGCGAAGCAAATGGCGATGCCCATTCATTGAAAACTATTAAACGCTTGCTAGAAAGGGTTAAGGAGGTTGATGATAGCCGTTTTGTGACCATGGGAATGGACCAGTTCCGCTTTGGAGATGGTTCTGGAGGTCATGAAAAGATTGCTGATTTGCTGGATGTAGTGGGTTTGAATTACTCAGAAGACAATATTGATGGGATTCGCAAAAGACATCCCAAGTGGCGACTTTACGGATCTGAAACCTCATCGGCTACAAGAACGCGTGATAGCTATTTTCGCCCAGCTAAGGAATGGGTTGGGGATAATCGCCGCGTGCGGAATTTTGAACAGTCAGACTATGGCAATGATCGGGTTCCTTGGGGGAAGACGGCGACGGCTTCTTGGATAGCAGATAGAAATCGGCTAGACTATGCAGGTCAATTTATCTGGACAGGAGTAGACTATATCGGTGAGCCAACTCCTTGGCACAATCAAAATGACACGCCTGTAAAGAGTTCCTATTTTGGGATTGTGGACACAGCAGGGATTCCTAAAAATGACTATTATCTCTATCAAAGTCAGTGGTTGGACCTAGATCAGCATCCCATGGTTCATATCCTACCCCATTGGAATTGGGAAATCCACAAGAGTTATCAACAAGTTGTGGATAAGTATGGCGATATCCCAGTTCGAGTATATTCAAATGCTGGTTCAGTAGAGCTATTTCTCAATGCAAAATCTCAAGGCAGGAAGACTTTTCAGGAAAAATGGACTTCAGACGGTCGAAAATATCAAGAGGGAGAATGTTCTGACCAACTCTATCTCGAATGGCGTTTGGCTTATCAGCCGGGAGAATTGCATGCTGTAGCCTATGACCGTCAAGATCAGATTGTAGCAGAAGATAGGGTGGTGACTGCAGGTAAGCCAGCCAAAATCGGGTTACATGCCGAAAAAACACAACTTAAAGCAGATGGACAAGACCTCCTCTATCTCTATTTTGATGTATTGGACAAGGATGGAAATTGGGTGCCGACGGCTTCCAATCAGCTTCATTTTGAAATTGAGGGCCCTGCTCGCATTGTGGGTGTGGATAATGGAAGGCAGGCCAGTCGTGAACGTTATCAGGCTCAGAAAAATGGTCGGTTTAAGCGGAAATCCTTTCGTGGCAGAGGTGTCCTTTTGGTTCAGAGCTTGGAGCAGGTAGGTCAAGTGAGAGTAAAGGCTAGTGCCAGAGGGCTAGAGCCAGCAAGTTTTGATCTCTTAGTGGGAGAGGCTTTGGCTTGCCAGCCAGTAAAAAATAAGCGCTTATTTGAGATTCGAATGGACAAGCAGGCAGGATTACAAGAAGGGGATTCCCCAGCCATTGGACTTTATCCACAAACTGTGGATAACCCTGTGAACAAGGTGGGGAATAGTGAAGTGATTTGGGAGACGAGTGGTAGTGCCCACGCCATTATTAAGCAGGGAGTGCTTCATTGCTTGTCTGCAGGCGACTTGGTTATCAGTGCTATTTATCAAGGGAAGACCTATCAAACTCATTTGCAGGTGGCAGAAAATACCTCACTAGGGCAAGCAGTTTCTGTACGACCACTTCGCTTGTATACAGCTAAGGGAACTTATCCACAGTTGCCATCTTCAGTCTTGGTAGACTATGAGTCAGGCGGTGCAAAACGAGTCAAGGTTGTGTGGGAGGAAATTCCTAAAGAAGCTTTGGAAAGCTTTCATGAATTTACGGTATCTGGCCAGCTAGAAGGATTGGATTTAAAGGCTTCTGCTCAGGTTTGTGTCCAAGGGATTTGCGTTATTGAGCCTGAAAGGGTTTGGACGCTTGTCAAGGAAGCCCCACACTTACCAGACCGAGTCAAGCTAGTCTTATCAGATAACAGACGAGATACGGCCAAGGTGACTTGGGATGCACTCGAACCTCAAGTCTATTCTCAGGTAGGAGAATGTGTGCTTACAGGACAAGTAGCGGGCTGTGAGTTACCAGCAACAGTCACCATTCATGTGACAGATGCCAGTGTAGATGGGGAAGTTATTTCCAATCAGTGGACAGGATCCAACCTGCCTCTGGTCTTTGCTTCCCACTCAGAAACGAATCACCCAGCCTCTTACCTCAATGACAAGGTCATTGCTCGGAAAAAATCAACAGCCAATACTTGGATTACCAAGTCAGAGCAAGCCAGCGTGGGTATTCTTTTTGGAGATGCAGGGATTTTAAAACCTCGATTTGTGGATAATGTGACCTTGTATTATGTTGAAAATCAAGACTACGTAGCGGTTGAGCCGACCTTTATTGATTATTATGTGGGGAATGAGCCTAGCTTGCCTCGGACTCCAAATCATTTGGATAAGGATTCTCTGCTCAAGCAAGAGGAGAATTGGCAACCTGTATCAGGCATCCGAAAAGTGTCAAGCGACAAGGATGAGGAGCTTCGTTTTGAATTTGACAAGGTGGAGACTTATGCCCTTCGTCTTCGATTTGAAGGCTTGGCAAGCCCTCTAGCGTTAACAGAATTGCAAGTACATGCCAAAAAAGTGAAGAAAAATGTAGATAGGAAATAGCATGGTAAGAGAAATAAAACCGCATGGCCCCTTGCCTAGTCAGGCCCAGCTAGCGTATTTAGAGGATGAACTAGCAGCCTTTATCCATTTTGGGCCCAATACCTTTTATGATCAGGAATGGGGGACAGGTCAGGAGGATCCTGAACGCTTTAACCCGACAAGGTTAGATGCGCGTGAGTGGGTTCGGGTGCTTAAAGAAACGGGCTTTAAAAAGTTGATTTTGGTGGTCAAGCACCACGATGGCTTTGTCCTCTATCCGACGGCTCATACAGATTATTCGGTTAAGGCTAGTCCTTGGAGGAATGGAGAGGGTGATTTACTCCTTCAAGTATCCCAAGCTGCTACTGAGTTTGATATGGATATGGGGGTCTACCTATCACCCTGGGACGCCCACAGCCCCCTCTATCATGTGGATCGAGAAGCGGACTATAATGCCTATTATCTGGCTCAACTGAAGGAAATCTTATCAAATCCTGCCTATGGTAATGCGGGAAAATTTGCTGAGGTCTGGATGGATGGTGCCAGAGGAGAGGGCGCTCAAAAGGTCAATTATGAATTTGAAAAATGGTTTGAAACCATTCGTGAACTGCAGGGCGATTGCTTGATTTTTTCAACAGAAGGCACCAGTATCCGCTGGATTGGCAATGAACGAGGGTATGCAGGTGATCCCCTGTGGCAAAAGGTGAATCCTGATAAACTAGGAACAGAAGCAGAGCTGGATTATCTTCAGCACGGAGATCCCTCGGGCACGATTTTTTCAATCGGTGAGGCAGATGTTTCCATCCGGCCGGGTTGGTTT
Source organism: uncultured Streptococcus sp. (assembly GCF_963516575.1). GTDB lineage: Bacteria > Bacillota > Bacilli > Lactobacillales > Streptococcaceae > Streptococcus. The sequence goes on along the minus strand of NZ_CAUQCP010000003.1, from coordinate 8,108 downwards.
TACCATGAAGAGCAGGATCCTAAGTCACTTGAGGAGTTGGTCGAAATCTATTTTCACTCAGTGGGGAGAGGAACCCCGCTCCTACTTAATATTCCGCCGAATCAAGATGGGCTATTTGATGCAAAGGATATTGAACGACTTTATGAATTTTCGGCCTATCGCAATGAGCTCTATAAAGAAGATTTGGCTCTGGGAGCTGAGGTATTTGGTCCAGCTCTTTCCGCAGACTTTGTTTGTCGTCATCTGACAGATGGCCTTGAAACTAGCTCTTGGGCAAGCGATGCAGACTTGCCCATCCAGTTAGAACTCGACCTAGGATCTCCTAAAGCTTTTGATGTTATTGAGTTAAGAGAAGATTTGAAGCTAGGACAACGAATCGCTGCTTTTCATGTGCAAGTAGAGATGGATGGCGTCTGGCAAGAATTTGGCACAGGCTTTACAGTTGGTTATAAGCGCCTCTTGCGAGGTTCGCTAGTAGAGGGACAGAAGGTGCGCGTGATCATTACAGAGGCACAATCTATGCCTGTATTGACCAAGATTGCCCTCTATAAAACTCCTAGCTTATCAAAACAAGAAGTTGTTCAGGGTCTAGCATTTGCATACAAAAGTCTAGCTGTGACAAAGGGAGAGACTCTTCATTTTAGGATTGAACGTAGCGAAAGTAATACTCCTTTGGAGGCTAAGATTTCGATTCAACCGGGGACAGGTGTCCATGGTGTCGCCTATCAGGACGAGATTCAAGTCCTTCAATTCCAAGCTGGGGAATGCAAAAAAGATTTGCAGCTACCAACCCTGTATTTTGCTGCTGATAAGACCTTGGATTTATATCTGAATCTGACTGTGGATGGACAACTGGTTGATCAAGCTCATATTTTAGTTGAAACGAGATAAAACATCTTCACAATCCATTTCCTTTCCGAATAAATAGATAGAGCCAGAGAATCTAGTAAACCTAGATTTAAAAATGTGCTATAATGAAAGGAGAGAAAGTATGACATTACGTCATCCAGGCATCAGCCCGACCAATGATTTGGTAGCTAAAAAAATATTTAGTAATCCAGAAATCACTTGTCAATTTATTCGCGATATGTTGGACTTGCCAGCAAAAAATGTGACCATTTTGGAGGGGAGCAATATTCATGTCTTGCCTTCCGTGCCTTACTCAGCGCAGGATTTCTATACCAGTATAGATGTTTTAGCGGAGTTAGATAATGGAACGCAAGTTATCATTGAGATTCAGGTGCATCATCAGAATTTTTTCATCAATCGTCTGTGGGCTTATCTATGTAGTCAGGTCAATCAAAACCTAGAAAAAATCCGTCAGCAAGAGGGTAATACTCATCAGAGTTATAAACATATTGCACCAGTATACGCTATCGCAATCGTGAATAGCAACTACTTCTCAGATGACCTGGCTTTTCATAGCTTTAGTATGCGAGAGGACACGACAGGTGAAGCCTTAACCATCACAAATAATGGACAAGAAAACCATCTAGTCAAGATGGCATTCTTGGAATTAAAAAAATACAGAGAAACCAGCAAAGACGAGGTTCGTAAGCCGTGGTTGGAGTTTTTTGGGAACAAACCCTTTACCCAAGAACCCGAGCGAGTCATCAGTCAAGCAGACCAACTGTTGGACTATAAGAGCTGGTCCGAGGAGGATAGGAAGATGTTTAGTGAGCAACGCAGGCGCGAAGAACAAGCATTATTGGCTCATGACTATGCCTTGGAAACTGCTAGAGCCGAAGGTATTGAACAAGGTTTAGAACGTGGTCGTGCAGAGGGTATCGAAGAAGGATTGAAAGTAGGTTTACTAAATCTCGTTCGCCAACATCTTTTAACAGCTGAGGTTGCTAGTGAGCAATTAGGTATGTCAGTAACTGAGTTTGAGGAGTTGCTATAAAATAGAAATGGACATGTTATCGAACTAGGTAGCATGTTTTGTTTTAATAATTTTTCCGAATAATTTCTTTTTTGTGTGGGAGAATATCTATTTTTATATATCAAACTTATTTATTTTACTAAAACCAAAAAATGTATACGCTATCTTTCCGAATGACATCAACTATTTTTATATAATTGATTGGATAACATTGCATATATTTATTTAAAAAAAGTGTAAAAAATGCAAAAAGCAATTTTCAGAAAATTGCTTACTTTCCCAAAAGGCTTTTTTTTTTTTGCGAAAATTTCAAATCAAATTAGTTGCATATATATTAAAAATAAAGTAAAATAGTCAATGCAAGGATTCACATTAACTATAATAACTAGCCGTTGCTTTAAGAAACGGCTACTTTTATGTGAAAATCCAAAATATATTTCAAAAAGGAGATCCAAATTAATGGAAAATAAATCGTCTATGAGTCGCGCTGAGCGTCTACGTCGTGAAAAGGTCACGCGTTACTCGATTCGTAAATATAGCTTTGGAGCGGCTAGTGTAGCAGTCGCTGCTCTTTTCATGTTCTTAGGTAATGGAGCTGTGTCAGCTAACGAGCTAAGCAAACAAGATACACCATCTGTAGAAGCTCCAGCGCCAGCACCTGACAATAAACCAACTTCAGCAGAAAGTACACCAGCAGTACAACCAAGTGTAGAAGAGTCTACTGCTAAACCAGAAGCAGCAGTAACTCCAGCTTTGGATAAAACTAAACTAGAAAACTACATTTCAGAAGTTAAATCAAAACTTTCTGCAGGTAAGTATGCCAATAAAACTGAGGAGAGTCTTGCTCTTTTGACAGGTGAATTGGCTTCTGCTGAGTCTACGCTCGCTTCTGCAACGACTCAAGATGAATTGACAAAGGCTTATCAGAAACTAGTGATGTTTGTTAGTTCAGGGTTAAAAAGCAAACCAAAAGAAACTCCAGCAGTAGACACTACTAACGGAAAAGAAACTGTAGGTAAAAAAGCAGAAAACACAGAGAAAAAATCTGAATCAAACTCAATCGAAAACACAGGTTCTAACGACCCTCGTAACGGTAAAGTATTAGATGAAAACAATGCGTTTAGAACAGAAGCAACTGCAGCAACGCATGAAGCAACAACAAACAAAGTAGGAAACATTAGTTACACTATGGAGTTTTCTGATGATGCTAAAAAAGAAATTTATCTTTATAACCAAGAAGATACAAATATTGATATTACTGTGAATTCAACTGCAGGAAATATTAGTTCTGTAAAAGTTAGAGGCGGAGGTAACAGACCTCTTGATGAAGCAACTAAAGATAGCACTGTTCAAATTGATGGATTTGGTTGGAGTTATACTCAAACTTTAACTGAAACAGCTGGTCCAGTAACGATGAATATTACTGGTAAAACTAATGAGAGATTTTTAGGTCTTACTCCTACTAACAGACGTGAAGATCAAAATTCGGTTTTGGGAGATAGATATTTAGTAGTTACAGATGCAGCAGGTGGAAGTGTCAGCGCATCTTCTAACGGTTCAAATCAACCTGGATTTTTCAAATTAGTTGTTAAATCTCAAACATATAAGTACGATATTAAAGATTTAACTGAGGAAAGACGTATTACAGTTAATGATATTGATAATATTACACCAACAGAGTTAGCATCAATTAAATCTAGATTAAAATTAGAATATTCTAAAAAGAGTAATGATGCGCGATTCGTAGGTGGAGCGACTGTTGCTAATCCTACTTCATTAATTGATACTGTTGCAGTATCAACAACTGAACCTAGCAAGCTTGTTGTAACATATAAAGATGGTTCTGTAGATACAATCGAAAAAAGTAAAGTTTTAAACGTAAAACCAGCAGGAATAATCCCATTCTCTAATCCAACTGCAAAAGAAATTTATGTATATAAAGGTGAAGAGACGAATATTGAATTTGGTGTAACAGATGATTCTGGTAAAATTAAAGATCTTCGTATTGTACAAGGTTCAGCTATTATGGGAGCTTCTGGGGCAGAAAAAGGTCAAGTTAGAAATGAATATGGTCTAACAATGACTTCTGAAACGAATGAAAATGGTATTGTTGCAACAACGGCTCATCCAGCTATCACAAGAATTACAGGTACTGTGGATGTTCCGAGGAAACCAAAATTTGTAGGTCCACTAATGACAAGATATCTAGTTGCAGAAGATTTAGATGGAGCACTATTTTCTAATCCAGACGCTAATAAGAATTTGGATCAAGAAGGGGCTTTCAAACTAGTAGTTCGTGAACAAACTCAAAAATATGATATTCAAGGACAAACAGAAGAAGCTAATAAAGTAGCAGTATCAGACGTTAACAATTTATCAGATGCTGATTTTGAAAAAATTAAAAACAATATTAAAATTCAATACAAAACTAGTGATGATGAAAGATTAAAAGAAAAAGATGGATCATTAGTAGAAAATGCTTCACAATATATCCAATCTGTAACTAAAGAAGGCGATAAGATTGTAGTAACTTATAAAGATGGTTCAACAGATAAGCTAACTCTTACAGAGGTAGTAACACTAGATAAACAGCCTGCTATTGATGCAGTAAATACAGCAGCATCTGAGAAAATTGCAGCAATTAATGCTACTCCAAATACTACGGATGAGGCGAAAGCAGCAGCAATTGCAAAAGTAAATGCTGATAAAGAAAAAGCATTGACAGCAATTAATGACGCTAATGTAACAACAAAAGATGCATTAAATCAAGTTCAAAATAATGGAACTACAGCAATTAATAACGTTACACCAATAGCGAAAGCAGCAGCGAAAAAAGCAATTAATGATGAATTAACAGCAAAAAATACTGAAATCGATAATCGTCAAGACTTAAGCCAAGCAGAAAAAACAGCAGCGAAAGCAGAAGCTAAGAAGTTAGCAGATGCACAATTAGCAGAAATCGCTAAACAACCAGATGTAGCAGATACACCAGCTGCGGCAACAACAGCTCAACAAGCAGTAGACGTAGCGGGAACTAAGGGTGTAGCAGATGTTAAATCTGTAAATCCATTAGCTAAAGATGCAGCTAAGGCAGATATCGAAACAGCTCGTCAAAATAAAGTAAATGATATTACTAATAACAATAACTTATCTCAAGCAGAAAAAGATGCGGCAGTCGCTAAAGTTAATAAAGCAGCAGAAGATGCAACAAAAGCAGTAGATGCAGCAACAACAGCAGATGCTCTTACAACAGCTAAAGGTGACGGAACTACAGCAATCAACAACGTTACACCAGTAGCGAAAGAAGCAGCTAAACAAGCAATCGCAGATGCTTTAAATGGAAAAGATGGTCAAAAAGGAAAACTTCAAGAAATTGAAGAACGTACAGACCTAACAACTGAAGAGAAAGCGGCGGCTAAGAAAGAAGCACAAGATAAAGCAGACGCTGAATTAGCGAAAATTAACGCACAACCTGATGCGGCTGATACACCAGCTGCGGCGACAACGGCTCAAGAAGCAGTAGATGCGGCAGGGACAAAAGGTGTAGCAGATGTTAAGTCTGTAAATCCAGCGGCTAAAGCGAAACCAGAAGCTAAAAAAGCGATTGATGATGCATTAACAGCTAAAAACAACGCAATTGACGCTCGTGATGATTTAACACTAGAGCAAAAAACAGCACTGAAAAATGCAGCGAAAGCAAAAGCAGACGCAGCTAAAGATGCTATTGATAAAGCAACAACAGATGCAGATGTAGATCAAGCTAAAACAGCTGGTGCGACAGCAGTTGCAAATGTAACTCCAGTAGCAAAAGAACCAGCTAAACAAGCAATTGCGAAAGCGTTAGAAGATAAAAATGCTGAAATCGACAAACGTACGGACTTAACAGTAGAAGAAAAAGCAAAAGCAAAAGCAGAAGCTAAGAAACTAGCAGATGCACAATTAGCAGAAATCGCTAAACAACCAGATGTAGCAGATACACTAGAAGCAGCACAAACAGCACAAACAGTAGTAGACGCGGCTAAGAAAACAGGTGTAGATGAAGTAACTGCAGTAAATCCAACAGCAGTAACTAAACCAGCAGCTAAGAAAGCAATTGATGATAAATTAGCTAAACAATTAGAAGATATTGCTAATACTCCAGATGCTACTGATGAAGAGAAAAAAGTAGCAGAAGATGCAGCAAAAGCAGCAGCTGAAAAAGCTAAAGAAGAAATTGATAAAGCTGGAACAGATGCAGCAGTTGAAGCTAAGAAAGATGAGGCTGTAGGTAAGGATGGAGCTAAAGGAACAATCGATAAACTTCCTGTTGTAGAAGATAAACCAAACGCTCGTAAAGCTATTGAAGATGAAGCAAATGCTAAAAAACAAGCTATTGATGCACGTCAAGACTTAACTCCAGAAGCTAAAGAAGTATTGAAAGCTAAAGTCGATAAAATTGCTGAAAAAGCAAAAGAAGGAATCGATGCAGTAACTAGCAAAACAGATGTTGATGTGATTAAAGAAGCAGATAAAGCGGCAATTAAAGCAATTGGAGAAATTAACAGACCGATTGATAAAGTGCTAGTTAAAGATCCAAGCGCATTAACAGCTGAAGAAAAAGCTAAAATTTTAGAAGAAGTTAAGAAAGTTAACCCAACAGCTAAAGAAGTTAAATATGATGACAATGGAAAAATCGAAGTAACAACAGAAGCTGGCGATAAAGGAATTATCGACCCAACAAAATTAGTGAAAACTGAGGATCAATTAGATAACGGTAAAGGTGGAAACGATATTAACAAGCCACTTGATAAAGTTATCGTAAAAGATCCATCTAAGTTAACAGATGAAGAAAAAGCTAAGATTGTAGCTGAGGTTGAGGCAGTGAATCCAGATGCTATCGTAACAATCGATGAAAATGGAACAGTTTCAGTATCTACACCAGAAGGTAAAACTGCAGCGATTCCGGCAACTGATTTAGTAAGAACTAAAGAAGACACTGCTAACCCAAGTGCAGGAAACAGTAAAATCGTTAAACCAGCGGATAAATTAGTTGGAAACCCAACAAATCCAGACGATAGAGCTAAAGTAGAAGAAAAACTAAAAGAATTAAATCCAGAAGCTAAATCTGTTGTTTTTGATGAAAATGGAAATGCAACAGTGACTCTAAAAGATGGAACTTCAGCAACAATTCCAGAAGCTGATTTATTCAAATCAGAAGCTTACTTAGCAGAACCAAAAGCAGGAAATGATGTAGTTAAACCAGCGGATAAAACTGTAGTAGCGAACCCAGAACAATTAACTGACGCTGAGAAGAAAGCAATCGAAGATAAGGTCAAAGCCGTAAACCCAGGTGCGACTGTAGTAGTAGACGATAAAGGAAACACATTAGTAACAACACCAGACGGTAAGACAGCGTTAATTCCAGCAGCAGACTTAACTAAGAGTGCGGAAGATGCAGCTAAGCCAAATGCAGGAGATGACATCGTTAAACCAGCAGATAAGACAGTAGTAGCGAACCCAGAACAATTAACTGATGCTGAGAAAAAAGCAATCGAAGATAAAGTCAAAGCCGTAAACCCAGGTGCAACTGTAGCAGTAGATGACAAAGGAAACGCAACAGTAACATTAGAAAACGGTAAGACAGCGGTAATTCCAGCGACAAACTTAACTAAGAGTGCAGAAGATGCAGCTAAGCCAAATGCAGGAAACGACATCGTTAAACCAGCAGATAAGACAGTAGTAGCGAACCCAGAACAATTAACTGACGCTGAGAAGAAAGCAATCGAAGATAAAGTTAAAGCAGTAAATCCAGGTGCAACTGTAGTAGTAGACGACAAAGGAAATGCAACAGTAACAACACCAGAAGGTAAAACTGCGGTAATTCCAGCGACAGACTTAACGAAGTCAGCAGCAGATGTAGCTAAACCAAATGCAGGAAATGACGTAGTTAAACCAGCAGACAAGACTGTAGTAGCAAATCCAGAACAATTGACAGATGCAGAAAAAGAAGCTGTTAAGAAAGCTGTAGAATCAGTTAACCCAGGATCAACTGTATTTGTAGATGACAAAGGAAACGCAACAGTCACAACACCAGATGGTAAGACAGCGGTAATTCCAGTAGCGGACTTAACGAAATCAGCAGCAGATGCAGCTAAACCAAATGCAGGAAACGATGTGAACACACCAGCTGATAAGACTGTAGTAGCAAATCCAGAACAATTGACAGATGCAGAAAAAGAAGCTGTTA